>DASWVA010000327.1:0-2646 GCA_036401415.1 Streptosporangiaceae bacterium | reverse complement strand
GAGGGCGGCGAGGTGGTGTTCAGCGGCCCGGCCGGGGACCTGGAGCGGTCCGCGGAGTCGGTCACCGGGGCCTATCTGTCCGGGCGGCGGCGGATCGCCGTGCCGGAGCGGCGGCGGCCGCGCCGGGCCGGCCACGAGATCGTGGTCACCGGTGCCCGGCACCACAACCTGCGCGACGTCAGCGTGGCGTTCCCGCTGGGCAGCTTCGTGGCCGTGACCGGGGTGTCGGGATCGGGCAAGTCGTCACTGGTCAACGACATCTTGTACCCGGCCCTGGCCAGCCAGGTGAACCGGGCCCCGGCAGCGCCCGGGCGGCACACCCGGGTCACCGGCGCCGACCAGATCGACCAGGTCATCAGGGTCGACCAGTCGCCGATCGGACGCAGCCCGCGATCGAACCCGGCCACGTACACCGGCGTGTTCGACGCCATCCGGGAGCTGTTCGCGCAGACGACGGCGGCGAAGGTGCGCGGCTATGCGCCGGGCCGGTTCTCGTTCAACGTGAAGGGCGGCCGTTGCGAGCACTGCGCCGGTGAGGGCACGACCCGGGTCGAGATGAACTTCCTGCCCGATGTGTACGTGCCCTGCGAGGTGTGCCACGGCGCCCGGTTCAACCGGGACACCCTGGAGGTCCGGTACAAGGGCAAGAACATTGCGGAGGTGCTCGACCTGACGATCGCCGAGGCGCGGGAGTTCTTCGGCCCGATCCAGCGGATCGCCCGGCGGCTGGCCGCCCTGGTCCAGGTGGGCCTGGGCTACGTCCGGCTGGGCCAGCCCGCGACCACACTCTCGGGTGGGGAGGCCCAGCGGGTCAAGCTGGCGGCCGAGCTGCGCAAGCGCTCGACCGGGCGGACCCTCTACGTGCTGGACGAGCCGACCACCGGGCTGCATTTGCAGGACGTCCGCACACTGCTGGACGTGCTGCACGCCCTGGTCGACCTGGGCAACACGGTGGTGGTCATCGAACATCACCTGGACGTGATCAAGACCGCCGACTGGGTCATCGACCTGGGCCCGGAGGCCGGGCCCGGCGGTGGCACAGTGGTGGCGGAGGGGACCCCTGAACAGGTGGCGGCGGTCGCGGCGTCCCACACGGGCCGGTTCCTCCGGCCCGTCCTGGCCCGGAGCCGCCGCCAGGAAACCCTCTGTCAGGGGATCGCGGGGGCGACGCGGTTGAGGAAGAAGTTGCCGGCGATGAGCAGCAGCGCGCTGGCGGTCAGCGCCGGCCCGAGGATCTGCAGGCCGGCGACGCCGATCAGCAGGCCGATGAGGGCCGACAAGCCGGAGCCGCCCGCCGCGGCCGCACCGACCTGCCAGGCGATGGCGTTCTGAGCCCGGCGGCGGCCGATGCGGGCCGGGGTGAGGCCGATCAGGGCCGGGAACACCCCGGCCAGGGCGGCGCCCAGCAGGACGAAGCCGGCCAGGGCGACGGCCCGGCCGGGCTGCCACCAGATGGCGGCGGCGCCGACGGCGGCCAGTGCACTCCCCCAGTGGACGACGCGGGACAGCGGGACCGGGCGCGGCAGTACGGCCAGCAGGATACGGACACCGGTCAGCGCGGCCCAGTAGCCGAAGGTGGCGATCCCGGCGGCGGTGGCGGACAGGCCGAGGTGGCCGCGGCAGTAGCTGGCCTCCCACTGGCCGGCGGCGACTTCCACCCCGGTGTAGACGAAGAAGATCAGCATGCCCGCGGCCACCGCCGCTGAGGAACGGCGCCGCGACCAGCCGTCACTCCGGTGCGGGCCAGCTGGATCGGCGTGGCTGCTGGGACCGGCGGCGCTTCGGCGGTCCCCGGCAGACCCGGGCCCGGCCGGGGGCGGCGGGGGTACCGGGGTGGCCGCGAGCTGGGCCTGGTCGCGGCGGCGCTGGCGGAGCCAGAGGGTGGCCATCACCAGGTTGAAGCCCGCCAGCGCACAGTAGGCGGGCCGCCAGGAGCCGGTGACGACAGCCGCGACGACCAGCAGCGGGCCGATCGTGGTGCCCACACCGTACGCGGCGTGCAGCAGGTTGAGCAGGCGCGGCCGCCCGGCCAGGCCGATCGCGGTGTTCAGCCCGCCGTCCATCATGCCGGCCGCCACGCCGACCAGGATCGTGACGCTGAACACCAGCCACAGGCCGGGGGCGAACGCGAACGCGGCCGCGCCGAGAGCGGCGCAGACCCCGGCCGCGGACAGCAGGGCGGGGACGCCCAGCCGCCGGATCAGCCGGCCCACGAACGCGGTGACGGCCACCGACCCCGCCGTGGTGACCAGCAGGATCAGTCCCAGGTCAGCGATGGGCGCGCCGAACGTCTGGCGCATGGCGGGCCAGGCTGGCCCGAGCATGCCGTCCGGCAGGCCCAGCACCACGAAGCTGGTCAGGGCCAGGGCGTCAAAGCCGAGCCCCGCCCGGAGCCTGGCCCGGGCGGGGCTCCGCGCCCCCGGCGCACTCTGCGCCCGTGGCGCGCTCAGCGGGCCGGGGGCGCCGCGTGCGCGTGCGCGTGCGTCGCGATGGTCTGCCCGTACGGGATGGTCTCCCAGTACGGGCTGGTCCCCCAGGCCGGGAAGGCCCAGAACGTGAGGCCGCCGAGAGCCGGGCGGGCCGCGGCCGCGAACTGCCGGGCGAGGGGCCGCAACCGGCCCGGGAGGGCCGGCCGCCGGCGCGCGG
>DASWVA010000326.1:0-5846 GCA_036401415.1 Streptosporangiaceae bacterium | reverse complement strand
CGCGGTGACGAACTCGGCCGTGCCGCACCTGACCGTCAACCTGGCCGCCTCGTTCGGCGCGGGCAACTACGGCATGTCCGGCCGGGCCTACGACCCGCGGTTCATGTTCGCCTGGGCCAACGCCAAGCTGGCCGTGATGGGCGCCCAGCAGCTGGCCGGGGTGATGTCGATCATCGGCCGGGCGTCCGCCGCGTCCGCCGGGCGCGACTTCGACGTGACCGCTGACGAGCAGCGCCGCCAGCAGATCGAAGCTCAGATCGAGGGCGAATCGCACTCGTTCTTCGTCAGCGCGCGGCTGTACGACGACGGGGTCATCGACCCGCGCGACACCCGCTCCGTACTCGGCATGGCGCTGTCCGCGGTGCACTCCGGCCCGGTGGCCGGGCGCCGGGGCTTCGGCGTCTTCCGGATGTGAGGCAGGGCCATGCCGCGTGAAACCCTCCGCAAGCTGCTGATCGCCAACCGGGGCGAGATCGCCTCCCGCGTCATCCGCACCGCCCGGGCCATGGACATCGCCACGGTGGCGGTGTTCTCCGACCCCGATGAGGGGCTGCCGTTCGTCCGCGACGCCGACGAGGCCGTCCGGCTGCCCGGCTCGGCCCCGGCGCAGACCTACCTGAGCACCGGGGCGCTGCTGGCTGCGGCCGCCGCCACCGGGGCCGACAGCGTGCACCCCGGCTATGGGTTCCTGTCCGAGAACGCGGATTTCGCCCGGGCCTGCGCCGCCGCCGGGCTGATCTTCGTCGGTCCGGCCCCCGAAGCCATCGAGGCCATGGGGTCCAAGATTGGGGCCAAGGAGATCATGGCCGCGGCCGGCGTCCCGGTGCTGCCGGGCGCGGTGTTCGACGACGCGGCCGAGCCCGACCCGGCCGCCCTGGTCAAGGCGGCCGAAGACATCGGCTTCCCGGTCCTGGTCAAGGCGGCGTTCGGCGGCGGCGGCCGGGGCATGCGCATCGTGCATCATGCCGGTGACGTGGCCGGGGCGGTGGCCAGTGCCCGCCGTGAGGCCGCGTCCGCCTTCGGCAACGGGACCGTTTTCCTGGAACGTTTCGTCGAATCTCCCCGCCACATCGAGGTCCAGATCTTCGGCGATCAGGCCGGCACCGTGGTGCACCTGTTCGAGCGCGAGTGCTCCATCCAGCGCCGTTACCAGAAGATCATCGAGGAGGCGCCCTCGCCGGCCGTCGGCCCGGACCTCCGGGAGGAACTGTGCCGGGCGGCGGTGGCCGCGGGCCAGGCCATCGGCTACGTCGGCGCGGGCACGGTCGAGTTCGTGCTCGACGCGTCGGGCCGGTTCTGGTTCCTGGAGGTCAACACCCGGCTCCAGGTCGAGCACCCGGTCACCGAGCTGATCACCGGGCTGGACCTGGTCAGGGTCCAGCTCGAGGTGGCGGCGGGCGCGCCGCTGCCGCCCGAGGTCACCGGGGCCACCATGACCGGGCACGCCATCGAAGCCCGCCTGTACGCCGAGGACGTGACCGCCGGCTACCTGCCGGCCAGCGGGGACGTGTACCTGTTCGACCTGCCGCCCGCTGACTTCAGGGCCGCCGGCGGCCTGCGGGTCGATGCCGGCTTCGCGTCCGGCACCCGGGTCAGCACGTTCTACGACTCGATGCTGGCCAAGGTCATCGGGTACGGCCGCACGCGCGAGGAGGCCCGGCGGGTGCTGGCCGGCGCGCTGTCCCGGGCCCGGCTGCACGGTGTCGTCACCAACCGGGACCTGCTGGTCGCGATCCTGCGCGAGCCCGAGTTCGGCGCCGGGGAAATTGACACCGGCTACCTGACCCGGCACCCGCCGCAGGAACTGTGCCCGCCCGCGGCCGCGCCGCCGGAGCACGTGCTGGCGGTGGCCCTGGCCGAGCAGGCCCGGCGCCGCCGGGCGGCGCCCGTCCTGGCCACCCTGCCGTCGGGCTGGCGCAACAACCCGAGCGCCCCGCAGCGGGCGGCCTTCGACCTCGGCGGCCAGGTCATCGAGGTCGGGTATGAGTTCGGCCGCGACGGCCTGCGCGCCGAGGTCGACGGCACCACGCTGGCCGGCGTGCGCCTTGATGGGGTGCACCTGCCGGGGGCGCACCTGGACGCCGCGACCGACGGCCAGGTCGACCTGGAGGTCGGCGGCGTCCGCCGGGTCATCGGCGTGCGGTTCGCGGGCGGTGCGTTCTACGTGGACAGCGCGCTCGGCCACACCGTCCTGCGCGAGGTGGGCCGGTTCCCCGACCCGTCGGCCGCGGCCCAGGCGGGCTCGCTGCTGGCGCCGATGCCCGGCACTGTGGTCCGCGTCGAGGTGGCGGTGGGCGATCACGTGCCCGAGGGCGCGATGATCCTGGCCATCGAGGCCATGAAGATGGAGCACGCGATCCGTGCCCCGGCCGCCGGGGTGGTCACCGGCCTGCCCATCGCGGTGGGCGCCCAGGTCGACAGCGGCTCCGTGCTGGCCGTGCTCGAAGACGAGGCAGAAGGCGGGGGAGGGGCGGATGACTGACGCCGACGTGGTCCGCTACGAGGTGCGCGACGGCGTCGCCTGGCTCACCATCGACCGGCCCGAGGCCCGCAACGCCCTCAGCCGGGCCGTCCGCGACGGGCTGTTCGCCGGGGTACGCAGGTTCAACGCCGATGACGGCGCCGCCGTGCTGGTGCTCACCGGGTCCGGGGACCGCGCGTTCTGCGCCGGCGGCGACCTCAAGGAGATGGCCGAGACCTCGCTGGAGGTTCCGCCGCCGGACTTCCTGCCCCAGTTCGGCCGGAACATCGAGGTGGCCAAGCCGACCATCGCCGCCGTCAACGGGGTCGCCTACGCGGGCGGGTTCCTGCTCGCTCAGCAGTGCGACTTGTGCGTGGCCGCCGAGTCGGCCCGGTTCGCGGTTACGGAGGTCAAGGTGGGCCGCGGCGCCCCGTGGGCGGTGCCGCTGCCGCTGCTGATCCCGCCCCGGGCCGCCATGGAGATCCTCCTCACCGGCGACCCGGTCTCAGCCCAGCGTGCCTACGAACTCGGCCTGGTCAACCAGGTCGTGCCCGACGCCGACCTGGTCCCGGCCGCCCAGGCCCTGGCGCTGAGGATCGCGGCCAACGCCCCGCTGTCGGTCCGGGCCGCCAAGCGGACCGTCTGGCTGGCCGCCGGGCACCCCCTGAACCAGGCCTACGAGGAGGCCGACCGGATCTGGGCCCCGGTCTACCGCAGCGCCGACGCCCAGGAGGGCCCGGCCGCGTTCCGCGACAAGCGGCGGCCGGCCTGGACCGGTCGCTGATGCCGGCCGACCTGGCGCCGCTGCTGGACGACCTGGCCGCCGAGTCGGCGGCGCTGCAGGCCCTGCTCGGCCCGCTGGCTCCGGGGGACTGGCGGCGGCCGACCCCGGCGGCCGGCTGGACCGTCACCGACCAGGTCACCCACCTGGCCTACTTCGATGACGTGACGCTGCTGTCGATCACCGACCCGGACCGGTTCCGCCGCGACGCCGAGGCGCTGGCCGCCGGCGGCGACGACTACCCGGACCGGGTCGCCGCGGCCCACCGCCACCTGGACGGGGACACCGTGGCGACCTGGTTCCGGGCCGCCCGCCAGGGGCTGCTGGACGGCTACGCGCGCTGCGACCCGGCCACCCGCCTGCCGTGGTTCGGCCCCGACATGGGGGTCGCCTCCTCGGTCACCGCCCGGCTGATGGAGACCTGGGCGCACGGGCAGGACATCGCGGACACGCTCGGCCTGGACCGGCCGCCCACGCAGCGGCTGCGGCACCTGGCCCACATCGGCATCCGGGCCCTGCCGTACAGCTACCGGGTCAACGGCCTGCCGCGGCCGGACCAGCCGATCCGGGTCGAGCTCACCGCCCCGGACGGGGACGTGTGGACCTGGGGGCCGGAAGGGGCCACCAACCGGGTGGCCGGCGCCGCGCTCGACTTCTGCCTGGCCGTGACCCAGCGGCGGCACCTGGCTGACACCCGGCTGGTCGTGACCGGCCCGGTGGCCAGCCAGTGGATGACGATCGCGCAGGCCTTCGCGGGCCCGGCGGGCCCCGGCCGCCCGCCCGCTTCCGGAGGACCCAGATGACCACTTCGGCGACAGCTGACTCGCCCGGCTCTGCCCGTCGCCCGGTCCGGATCGGTAACTCATCCGGCTTCTACGGCGACCGCAATGCCGCCGTCCGCGAGATGGTCGAAGGCGGCCCGATCGACGTCCTGACCGGCGACTACCTGGCCGAGCTGACCATGCTGATCTTGTGGAAGGCCCTCCAGAAGGACCCGGCCGCCGGCTACGCCCGCTCGATCCTGCCCCAGCTGGAGGAGGTGCTCGGCACCTGCCTGGACCGCGGCATCAAGATCGTCAACAACGCCGGCGGCCTGAACCCGGCCGGCCTGGCCACCCAGCTGGCCGCGCTGGCGCAGCGGCTCGGCCTGCACCCGGAGATCGCCTACGTGACCGGCGACGACCTGCTGCCCCGGCTGGATGAGCTGACCGCGGCCGGGCATGCCCTGGCCCACCTGGACACCGGCCTGCCCCTGGCCCAGGCCCCCGGTAAGCCGGTCACGGCCAGCGCCTATCTGGGTGGCTGGGGCATCACCGCCGCCCTCGAGGCCGGCGCGGACATTGTCGTCTGCCCCCGGGTCACCGATGCCTCGCTGGTCACCGGGCCGGCCGCGTGGTGGCACGGCTGGCGCCCCTCCGACTTCGATGCCCTGGCCGGTGCGGTGCTGGCCGGCCACGTGATCGAGTGCGGCCCGCAGGCCACGGGAGGCAACTACTCGTTCCTGGAGGAGATCCGGGACCGGCGCTACCCGGGCTTCCCGATCGCCGAGGTCGCGGCCGACGGCGGCAGCGTGATCACCAAGCACGACAGGACCGGTGGCCTGGTCTCGGTGGGCACGGTCACCGCCCAGTTGCTGTACGAGATCGCCGAACCGGCTTACGCCAACCCCGACGTGACCGCCCACTTCGACACCGTCACCCTGGCCCAGGACGGCCCGGACCGGGTACGGCTGTCCGGGACGAAGGGGAGCCCGCCGCCGCCCACGGCCAAGGTGGCGATGAACTTCCTGGGCGGTTACCGCAACACGATGACGCTGGTCCTGACCGGCCTGGACATCGAGGACAAGGCGGTCTGGGCCACCGAGGAGCTGTTCGGCGTGCTCGGCGGCCGGGCCCAGTTCGGGGACGTGGACGTCCGGCTGCTCCGCTTCGACCAGCCGGATGCGCCCACCAACGAGCAGGCCACGGCCCACCTGCGGATCACGGTCAAGGACCCGGACCCGCGCAAGGTCGGGCGCCGCTTCTCCAACGCCACCATGGAACTGGCCCTGGGCGGTTACGCGGGCTTCCACACCACCACGCCTCCCACGCCGGAGAGTTCCTACGGCGTCTACTGGCCCACCCTGGTCCCGGCCGCCGAGGTCGCGCACACGGTGATCCTCCCGGACGGCACCGCCATCCCCATCCCGCCCACCACTTCAGCCCGGCCGGCAACCCCAGCCCGGCCGACCACCCCAGCCCCGGCAACCCCAGCCCCGCCCACGGCCGCAACGCCCCCGGTCACCTCTGCCTCAGACACCTCGGGAACCATCTCAGCCCCGCTGGGCCGCGTGTGCGGGGCCCGGTCCGGGGACAAGGGCGGCAACGCCAACATCGGCGTCTGGACCCGTGACCCGGCCGCCTACCCCTGGCTGTGCGACTACCTCACCGTGGACCGGCTGCGCGCGTTGCTCCCCGAGACCGCCCGCCTCGACGTCCGGCGCTACGAACTGCCCAACCTCAGTGCGCTCAACTTCGTCATCGCCGGGCTGCTGGGCCAGGGCGTGGCCGCGTCCACCCGGCCGGACCCGCAGGCCAAGGGGCTGGGAGAGTACCTCCGCTCCCG
>DASWVA010000325.1:0-3575 GCA_036401415.1 Streptosporangiaceae bacterium | reverse complement strand
ACGGACAGCCCGAACCCCCAGCCGTGCACCCGGAAGTACCCGGGCACCAAACCGGACGCGGCCTTCTGCTCGGGAGTGAGCTGGTCGGAGGTCATGAACTCGACCGCCGGCCGGGACAGGATCCGGACCCCGCGGCTGACGCCCTTCTCCCGCAGCATGTCGGCGAAGGCGAGGTAGTCATCCGCGGTGGAGACCAGGCCGCCCGCACCGGACGGGAATGCGGGCAGGCGGCTCCACTGCCCGCCGTCCGGCTGGTCGTAGACCTGCGCCGCGCCGCTGCCCGGGTCGATGACGTACGAGACCGGCAGCCGGCCGATCTGCTCGCGCGGCACGCCGAAGCCGGTGTCCGTCATCCCCAGCGGGCGGAAGATGCGGTCCTGGAGAAACCGCTCGAACTGCTGGCCGGTGGCCCGCTCGATCAGCACGCCGAGCACGTCCGACCCGGTGTTGTACAGCCAGCGCTCACCCGGCTGGTACATCAGCGGGAGCGAGCCCAGGCGGCGGATCCACTCGTCCGGGGCGGGCGACGCGGCCGGGCTGGGCATGCCCTGGCCCAGCTCCAGGTGGTTCAGCGCGTCGGCCAGCGGGACCGTGCCCGGCTGGGCGGCCACGATGCCCAGCCCGAAGGTGAAGGTGAGCAGGTCCCGGACGGTGACCGGCCGGTGCGCGGGCACGGTGTCTTCCAGCTCGCCGTCCGGCCGCCGGAGCACCTTCCGGCTGGCCAGCTCGGGCAGCAACCGGTCCACTGGCTCATCCAGCCGGAGCACGCTCTCCTCGATGCAGATCATGGCGGCCGCCGCGGTGACCGGCTTGGTCATCGAGGAGATGCGGAAGATGGTGTCCCGCCGCATCGGCTGCTCCGAGCCCGCGGCCATGGCCCCGATCGAGTCGACGTGGCCTTCACCGCGGCGGGCGACCATCGTCACCAGGCCGGGCACCTCGCCGCGCTCGACGTAGCCGGTCATCACGTCGTGCAGGCGCTTGAGCCGCTCCGCCGACAGTCCGCCGTCGCGCATGTGTCCGTCCCTTTCGATGCCTGTCCGGCCGTCACCGATTTTCGCCGATAACAGACCATCGAACGCCATCGAGGTGTCCCGGCGCGGGGAAGCGTACCGCGCCGCCCGGCCCGGGCGGGGTGAGCCGGGCCAGGCTATGCGGGAAGGTGATCAGGCAGGCCGAAGGCGGGGAAAAGCGCCTCGGTGTCGAGGAACATCGTCATCCTGGCGATCCGGTCACCTGCGATCTCGATCACCTGCAGCGACCAGGGTGCGAAGCCGCCGGAGGGGTCCGGCCGGTACTGCCCGAAGCCGGCCACGCCGTTGACCGCCACCGGTACCAGGCGCGAGCCACGGCAGGCGTCCGGTCCGGGCTGCACCATCCAGGTGGCGATGTTCTCCGCACCCTCGATCCACAGCGCGTAGGGCGGCATGTTCTGGACGGCGTCCTCGTGCAGCAGCGAGACCAGGGCCGGCATGTCGTAGCGCTCGAACGCGTCCACGTACTTGTCGAGCAGACCGGCGTGCTGGCCGGGCACGCCGGCCGCGCGGTCCTGCTCAGGCAGGGACGCCAGCGTGGTCCGGGCCCGCTGCAGCGCGCTGTTCACCGCGGGCACGCTGGTGCCGAGCAGGTCGGCGGCCTCGGCCGCCTGCCACCGCAGTACCTCGCACAGGATCAGCGCGGCCCGCTGCCTGGGTGGCAGGTGCTGCAGCGCGGTGACGAAAGCCAGCCGGATCGTGTCCCGGGCCTCAACGATCACGGCGGGGTCGGCCTCCGCGGGCAGCACCCGGTCATCGGCGATGGGGGAGACCCACAGGTGCTCGGGCAGCTGCTGGCCGAGATTACCCGGGTCCGGACCGGAGGACGGGCCGAGCTCCATCGGCCTGGCCCGGCGCTGCCGGCCGCGGAGCATGTCCAGGCACACGTTGGTCGCGATGCGGTACAGCCACGACCGGACCGAGGACCGGCCTTCGAAGCGGTCGGCCGCCTTCCAGGCCCGCAGCATCGTCTCCTGAACGGCGTCGTCGGCCTCGAAGCCGGAGCCGAGCATGCGGTAGCAGTACCCGGTCAGTTCCCGCCGGTACTCCTCGAGGGCGTCCGGCTGCGGCGCCAGGACCGGCCCGTCTGTGCTTGCTGCCATGAATCCGGATTGTAGTGGGGGGTACTGACAGACGTCAGGCCGAAAATCGCGGTACGGGACCGTCCTGGCCGGTCAGGGCGTTTATCAATCGTCCCCGAGGTCCTCATCCAGGCGGTTGCGGGTGGTCCGGCTGGCTGGCCGGACCGGTGGCTTGGGCGGCTGGGTCACCGACAGCGCCGACCGCCCGTACGGGGCCCAGGACGGGTGCGGCGGCCGGGGCTGCCGGTCCCGGAGCGAGGCCGCGGCCTGCTGCATCGCCGCCAGCCGGGTCTGCTGGCTGGTCTCGAACGCCTCGCCGATCAGGAAGCCCTGGTCGGCCCGGTAACAGGTGAGCGCCAGCTCGGTGGCGGCCAGCTGGTAGTTGGCGATCGCCTGCCCGCCACTCAGCCCGCAGTGCAGCCGTCCCCACTGCCGGGCCAGCCGCCGCTGCTGCATGTCGCCCAGCATCCGCAGGTCGTCCGGGGTCATGATGTCCGGCCCCTGGAACTGCGGCAGCATGCGGTTGATCAGCCCGACGATGCGCCGCCGGTCGATCCGCATGGCCAGCAGCAGCAGGCCCAGGAACACCAGCAGGACCAGGTAGACCAGCGCCTCCCAGCCCGCGCCCCGCCGGACCGAGTCGTCCCAGGCGGTATGCAGGACCACGGCCACCACCCAGCCCGCGGCGATGGCCCAGGCGCCGCGCCGCCAGCGCCGCCGGGCCGCGTAGCCGACGCCGATCCCGATCATCGCGGTGAACAGCGGATCCCACAGCGGGGTGAGCAGCCCGCGCTGGAAGAACGCCGAGACCAGCGCGGACAACCCGCTGTTCTCCGCCTGCACGTAGGCGAACAGGTTCGACACCAGTGCGAAGCCCAGCCCGATCATGGCCGCGTAGACCACCCCGTCGCCCACGCCGTCCAGCTCGGCACGCTGGTAGCGGAGCACCACCAGCAGCAGCGCGCCCTTGAGCGTCTCCGCGATCAGCGCCCCCACCAGCGAGTTACCCAGCGTGGTGGTCAGCGCGCCGGCCTTCGGGCCCAGCTCCGGGGTGGCGATGACGCTGTTGCCGAGCGCGTGCCCGAGCAGCCCGATCAGCGCCGCGACCACCGCGCCGGCGCTGAACGTGGCGGCCAGCAGGTACGGCGGCTCCGGCTCCAGCCGGTCCAGGTACAGCACGCCCGCCATCACCAGCGGGACCGGCAGGATGGCCAGGGCCAGGCCGGCCGCGGCGGGCGCCGGGCCGCCGTGCACCGCGATGGCCAGGGCAATGACGGCGAGCAGGCAGAAGGCGGCGAAACCGGCCAGGAAGCCGACCGGGACGCGGCCGGCCGGACGCGCGTCAGCGGCCGGCCCGGGGGGATCGGTCGGGGCCATGCCAGGCAGCGTAACCGTCCGTTCCCGCGCGTGCGCAACCCTGCACTACAGGGAGGTGACGGCCGGGCAGCCCCTGCGGTCA
>DASWVA010000324.1:0-5867 GCA_036401415.1 Streptosporangiaceae bacterium | reverse complement strand
GCCTCGGCCTCGACCCGGTGGCCCTGGCCGGCGACATCCCCACCGTCCGGAACCCGATCCGGCTCTCCGCCACCCCGCCCCGGTACGACCTGCCACCCCCGGCCCTGAACGCCGACGGTGACGCGATCCGGGCCTGGCTGGCCGGGAGTACCGAGGGCAAGGAGTCTCAGTGACCGACATCCCGTCCTTCCCCACGTCGCTCGGCACCTCCGACCGTTCGACGATCACCCTGCTCGGGCAGGACCTGGCCCGCGACCTGATGGGCCAGGTCAGCTTCGGCGAACTGGCCTACTGGCTGATCACGCTGGAGCGGCCCACCCCGCAGCAGACCCGGCTGTTCGAGACCGTGCTGCTCGGCCTGGCCGACCACGGTTTCACCCCGACCGCGATCGCGGCCCGGCTCACCTACCTGAGCGCCCCCGACGCCATCCAGGGTGCGCTGGCCGCGGGCCTGCTGGGCGGCGGGTCCCGCTACCTGGGCGTCACCGAGGACACCGGCCGGTTCCTGGCCGAGGTGCTGGCCGCCGCCCCGTCGGTGCCGCCGGTGCCCGGCCCGGATGACCCCGGGGCCGAAGCGGCCTGGGACGCCCTGGCCGCCCAGGCCGTGGCCGCCCGGTCCGCCGCCGGCCAGTTCGTGCCCGGCCTGGGCCACCCGGTGCACAAGGAGGGCGACCCGCGCACCCCGCGCATCATCGGCGTGGCCCGCGAGGAGAACCTGTACGGACCGCACCTGGCCCTGTTCGAAGCCGTGGGCCGGGTGCACCAGCAGGTGCTCGGCAAGCGCCTCCCGCTCAACGGAGCCGGCGTCAGCGGGGCCGCCCTGGCCGACCTCGGCCTGCCGCTGGACCTGCTGCGCGGTGTGGTGCTGCTGGCCCGCTGCGCCGGCCTGCTCGGTCACGTGGCCGAGGAGATCCGCCGCCCCATCGCCCAGGACATCTACCTGGCCGTCGACCGCAACGCCCGCTACGTCCCTCCCGGCGCTCCCGACCCGCCTCACCGCCTCCCTCACCCCAGCTGACGCAGATCCAGCACCCAGTCGTAACTGCGCATCAGATGCCCCGCTGGATACTCAAAGTCGCACTGGCCACTCAGAACGAACCCGACCTTCCGGCAGATGGCATTTGAGGCGGCGTTGTCCACCGAAGGAAACGCGTGCAGGTACCGGTGCCGCCCCTGCGCCGCCGCGTGACCGGCTCCAGCCCGCGCCGCCGCCGTGGCGATCCCGCGGCCTTGACACTCGGGCAGCACCTGCCAGCCCATCTCGTAAACCGGGCTTCCCTGCCACGTCCGCTCGCCGTACCCAACGGTCCCGGCCGGTTCCCCGCTGGGCGCGATGATGCGGAACATGCACCCCTGCCCCGGCGCCCAGTTCAGGTAGCGCCGGTGCCGCACCTGGAGTTGCTCATCCGTCTCCAGACCGCCGAGGTGTTCTTTCATCTCCCCGGTGTTGAGCCGCCGCAGCAGGTCAAGGTCAGCCTCAGCGAAGGGCTCGATGCGCACGCCGGATCCCTTACTGCCCGTGCGTGCTCCCGGTCCGGTAGTCGGTGTACTGGTACGGGTTGTCCATGATCTTGGTTTCCGGGATCTCCGGGCTCATGCCCTGGGCCCAGGCCTCTTCCCCGATCACCGACCGCAGGTGATCGACGGTCGACTCCACCTCGCGCCGGACCGCGCCCAGGTCCACCCCGGTCAGCCGGCCCCCGGACTTGACCACCCGCCCGTTGACGATGACCGTGTCCACGTCTCCCCGCTGCGCCTGGAAGGCCACGTGCCCGTACGGGTTCAGGATCGGGAACGACACCGGCGAGTGCTCGTTCCGCAGCAGCACCACGTCGGCCTTCTTGCCCGGCTCCAGGCTGCCCAGCGACGACTCGCGGCCCAGGGCCCGCGCCCCGCCCCGGGTCGCCCACTCGACCACCTGGTCAGCGCGCAGGCTGCTGTTGGTGACCGTTTCGCCCCGGGCGTGGGCCTCCAGGTGCTCGCGGGACCGGTCCGCGCCGAGGGTGGTCCGCATGGCTGAGAACAGGTCGCCGCTCCACCACACGCTGGTGTCCATGGACAGCGACACCGGGATGTGGTGCGCCCGGATCGCCCAGGTGGGCGGGTAGCCCTGGCCCGCGCTCTGCTCGCTCTCGGTCGACACCGACACCGACCCGCCGCTGGCCGCGATCCGGTGGTAGGAGTCCGCGCTCAGCGTGGCCGCGTGCACGAAGATGCTGGTCTCATCGAGGAACCCGGCCTCGTGCGCCAGGCGGATGCCGTCGTCGTTGGTGGCGCCCCACACCCCGGCGTGCGTGGTGACCGGCACCCCCAGCTCACGGGCCACCTCGTAGGCGGCCTTTTCCGGGAACGCCGGGTCACCGGTCACGTCGAACGCCATCTGGAACCCCAGCATGTCGTCGCGCTCGTCCTGCCGGGCCCGGGCGAAGGCCTGGAAGTCCGGCGAGGTGGCCCACTCCCAGGGGCCCTGCTGGATGTTGCCGTAGGCCAGCACGAACCGGCCCGGCACCGACCGCAGCGCGTCCACGGCCGCCTCCGCGTGGGCCACCGTCTGCAGCCCGTGCGACCAGTCGACGCAGGTGGTGACGCCGGCGTCGATGGCCTCGAGCGCGGCCAGCCGGTTGCCGGCGGCCACGTCCTCAGGCCGGAAGTGCTTGCCGTTCTCCAGGTAGTACCAGACGAAGTACTGGGTCAGCGTCCAGTCGGCGCCGTAGCCGCGCATCGCGGTCTGCCACATGTGCCGGTGGGTGTCGATCATGCCCGGCATCACGATCCCGCCCGACGCGTCGATCTCGGCGGTGCCGTCCGGTACGGACAGGTGCGGCCCGACCGCCGTGATCGTGTCCCCGGTGATCAGCACGTCGGTACCGGGCCGCACGGACCGGCCGGCGTCCATGGGCAGCACCGTCCCGCCGCGCAGGACGACCGGCTGCCCGGCTTCGAAGTCGCTCATGACCTCACCCCTCGGTGGACATCGCGGTGGTCTGCCCCGGTGATTCGGTCCCACTCGCGGACAATCGTCCGTCATCCGGTCAAACCTGGTGGGTGTCACTGTTCCCGATCGCCGGCCGGGGTGTCAATGCCGGCCCGGAGCCGTCGGCCGCTGGGCCCGGATCAGCGTATCGATCGCGGTCCGGTCCCCGTCCGGGGTGGTCACGGTCCGGTTCACCTGCCCGGCGTGCTGGATCGTGAGCCCGGCCAGCCCCGCCGTCACGAGCTGCGTCGTCCACAGCACGCCGGGGTCCCTGGGCCCCCCGTGGCCGCGGCTCAGGTTGTCCCGGTCATGCCCCACCGCCAGCAGCGTCCCGCCCGGCGCCAGCGCCGCGGCTGCGGTCGCGGCCAGCTCCGTGAGCCGGTTCGCGGTCAGCTGGATGTAGGCGATGAGCACGAGGTCGTAGCCACCCGGGGTGGGCTGGTAGTCCAGCAGGTCGGCGTGGACCCAGTCCACCCGGACGCCGCGCCCGGCGGCCAGCCCGGCGGCCCGGGCCAGGCCGGCCCGGGAGAAATCCACCGCGGTGACGGTGAAGCCGCGCTCAGCCAGCCAGATGGCGTTGCGGCCCTCGCCGGTGCCCAGGTCGATGGCCCGGCCCGGCGGCAGCGCGGCCAGCTCCGCGGCCACAAAGCGATTGGGCCCGGACCCCCAGATCAGCTCCGGTCCTGCGTATCGTTCATCCCAGGCGGCCTGGTCCATCGATCTCCTCCTCCGCGCGGCCCGTCCCCGTCATTATCAATGCGGCATTATCGGTGCGGGCCTGATTATCCTCGAGCCCGTTGACCAGCGGGAATGGAGACTTTTGTAACCCTGACACGGCCTGGTGTGTTAGTGGCCGAATCGTTTGTGTCAAAGTGGAAGGCAAGAGGTTGGCGCGAGGGGAGCTGGCAGCGGCTATGGAGCCCCTGAGCAGTGACGACCCGGCCGAAATCGGCGGCTACCAGCTGCGGTCCCGGCTCGGGGCCGGCGGCATGGGCCGGGTGTATCTGGCGTCCACGCCCGGCGGGCGCCGCGTCGCGCTGAAGGTCGTCCGTCCCGAGCTGGGCGATGACCCGGACTTCCGCACCCGGTTCCGCCAGGAGATCGCCGCCGCCCGGCGGGTCCGCGGCGTGTACACCGCGGAACTGCTCAACGCCGATCCCGAGGCCACACCGCCCTGGCTGGTCACCGCCTACGTCCCCGGCCCCTCCCTGCAGCGCGCGGTCAACGACCACGGCCCCCTGCCCGCCGAGACCGTGATCCTGCTGGTGGCCGGGGTGGCCGAGGCCCTGCAGGCCATCCACGCGGCCGGTGTGGTGCACCGCGACCTCAAGCCGTCGAACGTGATGCTGGCCCCGGACGGGCCGCGGGTCATCGACTTCGGCATCGCCCGCGCCGCCGAGGCCGCCAGCGTGACCCGCAGTGGCATCCGGGTGGGGTCTCCCCAGTTCATGGCGCCCGAGCAGATCCGCGGCACCGCGGCCACCCCGGCCGTGGACGTCTTCGCGCTCGGCTCGGTCGCGGCGTTCTCCCTGCTGGGCCGGGTCCCCTTCGGCGAGGGCAACCCGGCGGCCCTCATGCACCGGGTCCTGAATGAGCCCCCGGACCTCACCGGCGCCCGTGGCCCCCTGCGGGACCTGATCCAGCGATGCCTGGCCAAGGACCCGGCCGCCCGCCCCGACCCCACCGAGATCATCGAGGCCTGCCGCACCCTGGCCGAGGGCAACCTGGGTGACTTCAGCGAGTCCGCCTGGCCCACCCTGGCCGCCCCCGCCCAGACCGGCGCCATGGCCGAGCCCGGGGCTGCCCCGTCGCCCGCGCCCTCCGGCGGCTCCCCGTCTTCGCCCGCCCCGGGCGGTCCCGCCCGGCCGCCCCGTCCTGCTGCCGCCGGCGGCCTCGCGGGCGCCGCCGCGGCTGGTAGCCCCGGGAGCGTTGACCCGGCCGGTGCCCCGGCGGCTGGTGCCCCGGTCGCTGGCTCCGCGGCGTCTGGTGCCCCAGCCGACCCCGGCATCGTTCCGCCCGAATGGGCCCGCCCCCGCCCGGCCCAGGCCCGGCCGTCCGCCCCCCGCCGGGCTCCCGCCCCGGGCGCCCCAGTTGTCCCCGGCTCCCGAACTCCCTCTGCCTCACCGGCCTCGGGCACCCCAACGAGCTCACGGCCCTCACACACCGCGAGCAATCCGCGCACCGCGACCGGCCCCCGGACCTCAACCGGCTCGACGACTCCGGCGGGCTCGCGGAGCCCGGGTGTCCCGACCGGCGCCCGGCCGGCGCCCGGCCCCACCTCGCCCCGCGGCCGGAACGGTGCCCCCACCGGCCCCCGGTCCTATCCCAGCCCGGGCCGGCTGCCCATCCCGCCCACGCTCAACAGCGCGGCCAAGTTCATGTACGGCGGCGCGGGCCTGGCCGTGGTGGGCCTGCTGGCCGGCCTGGGCACCCTGCACTCCCTCCGGACGACGATCGAGCAGCAGAACCCGAGCGCCAGCCACGCCTACGTGGACTCCACCCTCGGCACGGCCATCTTCTCCCTGGTCGTCCTGGGCGGGGCCGGGGCCATGCTGTGGCTGTGGATGGCCCGCCTCGCCCGCCGGGGTGAACGCCGCGCACGCACGCTGTCCACGGTGCTGTTCGTGCTGGCCACCCTGGCCGTCATCAACCTCAGCTCCCGCGGCGAGGCCACGCCGCTGTCCGGAGTGTTCGGCCTGCTGGAATGGGTCACCGGCCTGATCACCATCATCCTGCTGTGGAGCGTGCCCAGCCGCCGCTACTTCGACGCCCTGCGCCCACCCGATCCGGCCATCTCGTCCCGTTCCCCCAGCCTGCGCGAACGCGCCGAGCATCAGCGCACCCACTCCAGCGAGCACGACTGGCCCGCCCCGCGTCGCTGACCACGGGCCGC
>DASWVA010000323.1:0-3561 GCA_036401415.1 Streptosporangiaceae bacterium | reverse complement strand
CGTCAAGGCCATCAGCGAAGCCAGCGCGGACGTCCGGGCCGGGCTGGCCGGCGCGGTCCCGGCCCACCTGCGCGACGCCCACTACGCGGGTGCGGGCAAGCTCGGCCACGGCGAGGAGTACAGGTACCCGCACGACTTCGATGACGGGGTCGTGGCCCAGCGTTATGCTCCTGACTCAGTGGCCGACCGGGTGTACTACCAGCCCACCGGGCACGGTAACGAGGCCCGCATGGCCGAACGCGCCGGGAAGATCCGCGCCATCCTTCGCCGGTCGGGCGGGACCTCCCCGCGGTAGGGTCGGCCAGGCGCGTCAACCGTCCGAACCAAGCTGCCGAGGGAAACACGCATGGTCAACTGGGGAGATGTGGCCGCGCTGGTCGCCGCCTTCTTCTTCGCCATCCTGGTGTGCGCGGCCGTCTACGTCCTGATCCGGCTGGCCCGGCTGCTGGCCGAGGCTCGCCGCCTGCTGGCCGACACCCGGGCGCGCAGCGACAGCGTGTTCGAACGGGCCCAGGCCGCCGTGGACCGGGCCCACGAGCAACTGGACGCCACCGGCACCGTGGCGGCCAGTATGGACGAGCTCAACACCGGCATGTCCCAGCTCGGCGCCCAGGTGTCGGCCCTGGCCGGGCTGGGCCGGGCCGTCGCCACCGGGCCGGCCGGGCGGGCCGCCGCGTTCGTGTACGGGGTCCGGCACGCGGTCAGCCTGCGACGCGATGGCCAGGCTGTGCCCGCCCAGGCGATCCGCCCCGGCCCGCAGGCCGGCCCGGAAGTCAGCCCGGCCCGCCTGACCTCAGCCGGGGACCGGCGATGATCCGCCGGGTGTTCTGGCTGTCGGTGGGGGCCGCGGCCGGGATCACCGGCTACCGGCGCGCCAGTGCCGCAGGGCGGGCGGTCCAGGTCCGGGTGACCGGGAAGCGGCCGGCGCCCCCCGCGGGCCCGTTCTGGCCGCCGCGGGCGATCGAGCCCGGCTCCGCTCCCATGCCCGATCGTTACGCCGAACGTTCCGTTTCCCGGTCGCCGGCCGTGCGCCGCGCCCCCCAGCCGGCGTCCTGGTCCGCGACCCGGACCGCCTGGCGCACCTCGCGGGCCGCGTGGCGGGTCCAGAAGAACGCCGTCGCCGGCGTGCGCACGGCCGGTCGGTTTGCCCAGGACGTGCGGGAAGGCATGGACGTCTATATGAGTCGGCAGGACGACTAGCCAGGCCCTACCCTGGCGGTGACCACTGGTGACCGCGGGCGGCCCGGGGCGGCCCGCGCCTAAATTTCGAATCTGTGAAGGATGGCCGCTGATGGAGTCGGCAGAGATTGCGCGCCGCTTCCTGGGATATTTCGAGCAGCACGGGCACACGATCGTGCCGTCGGCCTCCCTGGTCGCCGACGACCCGACGGTGCTGTTCGTCATCGCCGGGATGCAGCCGTTCAAGCCGTACCTGCTCGGCCAGCAGACGCCGCCGTACAAGCGCGCCGCCGACGTGCAGAAGTGCGTGCGCACCGCGGACATCGAAGAGGTCGGCCGGACCTCCCGGCACGCCACCTTCTTCCAGATGCTCGGCAACTGGTCGTTCGGTGACTACTTCAAGGACATGGCCATCCCCTACGCCTGGGAGTTGCTGACCCGCTCCGAGCGCGACGGTGGTTTCGGATTCCCCGAGGACAAGCTGTGGGCCACCGTCCTGCACGATGACGACGAGGCCTACGCGATCTGGCGCGACGTGGTCAAGCTCCCCGAGGACCGGATCCAGCGCCGCGGCCTGGCCGATAACTACTGGAGCATGGGCGTACCCGGCCCGGGCGGCCCGTGCTCGGAGATCTACTACGACCGCGGCAGCGAGTATGGCCGGGAGGGCGGTCCCGAGGCGGACGAAGACCGCTACCTGGAGGTCTGGAACCTGGTCTTCATGCAGGACCAGCTGAGCACGGTCCGCAGCAAGACCGACTTCGACATCGGTGGCTCGCTGCCGTTCCGGAACGTGGACACCGGCATGGGCCTGGAGCGGATGGCCGCCATCCTGCAGGGCGTCGACAACATCTACGAGGTCGACACCACCTACAAGATCCTGGACCGCGCGGCCGAGCTCACCGAGCAGCGGTACGGCCAGGACGAGCGGGCCGACGTCGCGCTCAAGGTGGTCGCTGACCACGTGCGGGCCTCGATCATGCTGGTCGAGGACGGGGTCCTCCCCGGCAACGAGGGCCGCGGCTACGTACTGCGCCGGATCCTGCGCCGCAGCGTCCGCAACCTGCGCATGCTGGCCGGCGGCCAGCGCGGCGGGGCGGGCCGCGGGTCCAGCAGCGACGACCACTACCTGCACGAGCTGGGCGCCACCGCGATCGAGGCCATGGCCCCGCTGTACCCGGAGCTGCGCCGCGACGCGGCCAACATTCACACCGTGCTCGACGCGGAGGAGGCGGCGTTCCTGGGCACGCTGCGCACCGGCACCGCGATCTTCGACGCGGCGATGGAGGAGACCCGGCGCAAGAAGTCACCCCGGCTGTCGGGCGAGCAGGCGTTCCAGCTGCACGACACCTACGGTTTCCCGATCGAGCTGACCCTGGAGATGGCGCAGGAGCAGGGGCTGTCGGTCGACGAGGAGGGCTTCCGGCGGCTGATGGGGGCTCAGCGGATGAGGGCCAAGGCCGACGCCGCGCAGAAGAAGACCGGCAACGCCGACATCTCCGTCCTGGCCGACCTGCGCGAGCGCGCGGGCGCCAGCGCGTTCACCGGGTACGACGAGTTTTCCGGCGAGGCGACCGTGGCCGGCCTGCTGGTCGACGACCTGCCGGTGCCGTCCGCCCGTGAGGGCCAGTCGGTCTCGGTCGTGCTGGACCGCACCCCGTTCTACGCCGAGAGCGGCGGGCAGCTGCCGGACGGCGGCGTCATCCGGGTGGCCGGCCGCGGCGGCAGCCCGGACAGCGAGGTCGAGGTGTTCGACGTCCAGGTCCCGCTGCCGGGCCTGATCGTGCACCGGGGCAAGGTGCGCTCCGGTGAGATCAGCGTGGGCTCACCCGCGCTCGCCGAGATCGACGTGGAGCGGCGGCGGGCCATCTCCCGCTCCCACACCGCGACGCACCTGGTGCACCGGGCTCTGCGCGGAGCGCTCGGTGACGCGGCCGCGCAGGCGGGCTCGGAGAACGCGCCCGGACGGCTGCGGTTTGACTTCACCTCGCCGGGAGCGGTGCCCCGCTCGGTGCTGAACGACACCGAGGACGAGGTCAACCAGGTGCTGATCAACGACCTGGACGTGCGGGCCTTCCACACCTCGATCGATGAGGCGCGGTCCATGGGCGCGCTCGCGCTGTTCGGTGAGAAGTACGGCCACGAGGTGCGCGTGGTCGAGGTGGGCGACTACTCCCGCGAGCTGTGCGGCGGCACCCACGTCGCGCACTCCGGCCAGCTCGGCCTGATCAAGCTGCTCAGTGAGTCCTCGATCGGCTCCGGGGTCCGCCGCGTCGAAGCCCTGGTCGGGATCGACGCCTTCCGCTTCCTGGCCAAGGAGAACATCCTGGTCAGCCAGATCAGCGAGCAGCTCAAGACCCGGCGCGAGGAGCTGCCCGAGCG
>DASWVA010000322.1:0-4105 GCA_036401415.1 Streptosporangiaceae bacterium | reverse complement strand
GGAACTGGCGCTGCGCAACTGGGCGGCGGGCCGGCACGGCATCTGGGGCGGCACCGTTCCGGCCGAACGGGAGGACATCCGCGCCGGGCGGGTCGCCCAGCTCATCCGGGTGCTGCGCCGGAACCGGGACGCCGAGCGGGCCGGGACGGCCAGTACTAGCCAGCCCAGTGCCAGCCAGCCCAGTGCCGGCCAGCCCAGTGCCGGCCAGCCCAGTGCCAGCCAGCCCAGTGCCAGCCAGGCCGCGTCCTGACCGGCCTCGTCAGATAACTGATGCTCTGGCCGCCGATAACCGGGATGCTGCTGGCGACCACGTTGTCGGTCCCCGCGTTCGCCGCGGGCCAGGCCCTGGTGGTCGTGTTCCTGGTGCTGACGCTGGTCATCGGCGGACTGCTGAGCTGGCTGCTGATCGGCTCCACGATCTTGAACCGGCTGTTCTTCCACCGCTCCCTGCCGCCCGCGCTCGTCCCCACGCTGGCGCTCGAGCTCGCCCCGCCCGCGGTGGCCGGGGTCGCCTACTTCGCGCTGGCCGGCGGCCGGACCGACTACCTGGCCCAGGCGCTCGCGGGTTACGCCGTGCTGATGATCCTGGTCCAGGTGCGGATACTGCCCCGGTTCCTGGCCTTGCGGTTCTCGCCCGCGGCCGCCTACGCGACGGCGATCCTGGCCATAATCACCGTCTTCATCGGCTACATCGCGATCCGGACGGTGCTGCTGGCCGCACGCGGCCAGCAGCTCCCGCCGCGGGTGCCGCCAGTGCCGCGGGTGCCGCCAGTGCCGCCGGAGAAGGTCAACGCCGCGGACAGCCCGAACGAAAGCGCGGCCTCCCCCGCCCCCGCACTCGCCGCCCCGGGTCCGGCGCACCCCGGAGGTTGAGGGCGCGTCCCCGGCGGCTGAGGGTCCGTTACAGGCCGAAGCCGGCGAGCTGACCGAAGGCGCCTTCGGCGCCGCGGAAGGCGAGCTGCCCCCCGCTGCTGCAGGCCCGTGCCCTCGGCCGGGCGGGCCCGCGTACAGCTCAGCTACGTGGCCAACCGCAGCCAGCTCATGCCACTTGTCCAGTCCTCCCGGAGATGAACCGGGCCGGCCCGTCCTGGCGGCTGAGCGCGTCGCGCAGCCCGGCGCGGGAGCTGACGCTGAGCTTGGGGAAGACCCGGTACAGGTGCGAGCTAACCGTGCGGTGCGACATGTACAGGCGGCCGGCGATCTCCTTGTTGGTCAGCCCGGCCGCCGCCAGCTCCGCGACCTGCAGCTCCTGTGCGGTCAGCGGTTCCTCCGTCCCCGCCTTCCGCCGGGTGGGCGCGGTGGCGGCCAGCTCGGCGGCCGCCCGTTCGGCCCAGGCGGCCGCGCCCAGCAGCTCGAAATCGGCCAGCGCCAGCTGGAGATGCGGCCGGGCCCGGATGACCTCGCGGGACCGGCGCAGCCACTCCCCGTACAGCAGGTGCACCCGGGCGAGGTCGAACGGCCACTGCCGCGCCCCCGGGTCCGCCAGCGCGGCCTCGAACAGCCCGGCCGCGAGATGATCCGGGGCCGCCAGCGCGGCCACGGCACCGGCCAGCAGTGCCTTGCGCGCCTCCAGCGCCAGCACCGCGGCGGCCAGGTCCGCGGTGTTCAGGCCGGCACGGTCCGGCATCGTGACCTGGGTCATTGCGATCTCCTGGGGCTGAGCGGCGGACTGGTGGGATCCGTGCCCGTCGTCCGGGCATACCTCAAGGAAACCGTTTGGGCCCGCCCGCTCACAGTGGTCAGATGACGACACCCCCGGTCCTTCAGTGACGACACCCGCGGTCCGGCCGTGACGACAGCACCAGGCAACCTACGGCGCGCCCGCCCGGACCCGGTACCAGGAGGCATACGCTAGGCCTATGGGGCCGACCGGGCTGCCGTCGCACTGGGTGGGCCGCGGGCAAGAGCTCGGCGTTCTGCGGACCGCCGTAGCGGCGCTCCGTGACGGCGCCGGATCGGTGGTCTGGGTCGAGGGCGAGCCCGGTATCGGCAAGTCGGCTCTGGTGGCCGAGGCCCTGGCGGGCGGCGATCCGCAGTGGGACAGCGGCTGGGCGATGGCCGACCAGCTCAGCGGGCGGCTGCCGCTGCGGGTCATGCTGGACTGCCTGGGCGTGCGGACGGGTTCGCCGGATCCGCGGCGGGCCCGCGCCGCCGGGTTGCTGCGGGACTGGCGCCACGAGCTGCCGGTCGGCTGGGATGTGTCCGCGACCGGTGTAGAGGTACTGGTCACGCTGGTGGACGAGCTGTGCGCGGCCGCTCCCGTAGTCCTGGTAGTAGACGACCTGCAGTGGGCCGACGAGGCGTCGCTGCTGGTCTGGCACCAGCTGGCCGCCTCCATCGGCCAGCTGCGGCTGCTGCTGGTCGGAACGTGCCGGCCCGCACCCCTCCAGCCGGAAGTGCAGCAGGCCCGCGCGGCCGTGGCGCGCCGTGGCGGTGCGGTGATCACGCTGGCCCGGCTGCCCGAAACGGACGTGACCGACCTGGTCACCGCCATCATCGGCGCGCCGCCGGGGGACGGGCTGCGGCGGCTGACGGCGCAGGCGGCGGGGAATCCGCTGTACGTCCGCGAGCTGATCGACGCGCTGGTACGCGAGCAGGCGGTGCAGGCCGGCCCGGTCGCCGAGGTCGCCCTGGCGGGCGAGCAGCTCCCGGTGTCCCTGGCCGGGATGCTGACCGGCCGGCTCAGCTCGGTCTCGCCGGAGACGGCGCAGCTGCTGCGCGCGGCCGCGCTGCTCGGCGGGGGATTCACCGCCGTCGACCTGGCCGTGGTACTCCGTCAGCCGGTCTCCGCCCTCGCCGCGGCCCTGCAGGAGGCGGTCGCGGCGGGCATCCTGGCTGAGGCGGGCACCGAGCTGGTGTTCCGCCATCAGCTGATCCGGCAGGCGCTGTACGAGGGCATGCCGCTGACGCTGCGCACGGCCCTGCACGCCGAAGCGGCCCGCGATCTCGCGGCGGCCGACGCCGATGCCCTCAGCGTCGCCCAGCAGCTGTCCGCCGCCGGGGGGCCGGAGGCCGGCTGGGCCCGGGAATGGCTGGTCCAGGCCGCCCCCGTGCTGGCCGCCCGCGCCCCCGCGCTGGCGGTGGAACTGCTGCAGCGGGAGCTGAACCGCACACCCGGCGGCGGCGAGACCCGGGACCGCCTGGTGAACAGCCTGCTCTGGGCCCAGCTGGCCGCCGGCTCCTACGAGGAGGCGGTCCGGCAGGCCAGCTGGGCGCTGGCGGTGATGACCGATGCCGGGCAGCGCGCGGAAACGTACTGGATGCTGGCGCACGCGCAGGTCAGTGCGGGCCGCGGCGATGACGCGATCATCACCATCGGGCAGGCCCTGGCCCCGGCCGACCTGCCCGGTAAGTGGCAGGCCCGCCTGCTGGCCCTGCTGTCCATGCTCGAGCGGGGAGCCAGCGGCTTCGCCGTAGCCGACGCGACCGCCCGGCAGGCCCTGGCCGCCGCCGAGTCGGCGGGCGACCGTTTCGCGACCGCGCACGCCCTGACCGACCTGTGGCTGACCGATTCCATCGGCCGCGATCACGCGACCGCGCTCGGCCACATCGACCGGGCCCTGCGCATCCTGGGCGACGACCCGGAGCACGCGGACCTGCGCGCGGTCGCCCTCGACGCCCGCACCTTCACGCTGCAGAACCTCGATCAGTGGCCGCAGGCCGAGCTGGCCCTGGGCCAGGCGCGCGAGTTCGCCCTCCGGACCGGGCAGCCCGACCGCGCGACCTGG
This sequence comes from Streptosporangiaceae bacterium, assembly GCA_036401415.1. Taxonomy (GTDB): domain Bacteria; phylum Actinomycetota; class Actinomycetes; order Streptosporangiales; family Streptosporangiaceae; genus Bog-532. Next base: position 377 of record DASWVA010000322.1, on the reverse strand, counting down.
GCCAATGCGGCGGTGCTGCGGTACTGGCTCGGCCAGTGGGACGACGCACTAGCCGAGCTCGGCTCGGATGCGGCCGATTCTCCCGGGCTGATGTACTCCTTCCTGCGCGAACGCTGGTCGGCGCTGCTCATTCACGGCGTGACCGCGCTGATCGCCGGGCACCGGGACCAGCGCAGCACGGCCGCCCGGCAGCTCCAGCTAGGCCTGGCCCTGCCCATCGAGAACGTCACCGACCGGGAGAACCAGGACTTCCTGGTCGCCGCGCACGCCCTGGCGCTGGAACAGCGGGGGGAAACCGGCCCGGCCATGGCCGTCCTCGCGGCGGCGCTGCTGCCGCGGCGCGGTGACGAGATGACCCTTATCCACCAGTGGCTGCC
>DASWVA010000321.1:0-5831 GCA_036401415.1 Streptosporangiaceae bacterium | reverse complement strand
GGCGGGCCGTACCGCACTGGGCCGTACCGCACTGGGCCGTACCGTGCTGGGCCATACCGCGCTGGGCCGTACCGCTCTGTTGTGGGGCAGCCTGGCCGCTGGTTTCGCGGCCGTGGCCGGCGCGGCTCTGGCCGTGGGAGGAGCCGACGGCTTCCGCCAGACGGTTCAGGCCAGCAGCATGGTCTCCATCGGCTCGCCGTGGCGGGTCATCCGGACCCTGCTGGAGTTGGTTCTCAGCGACGCCTCCGCTGACGATGTGGTGAAGACCGCGGCGGCCCTGCTCGCCGTGATGCTGGCCGTCCTGCTCTGGCGGAGGCTGCCGGGCGGGCCGGGCCGGGACGTGCGGCCACCGAACGTTCGGCCAATGAAAGACCCTGGTTATGACGGCCGGGGGACGGCGGCGGTCACCGGAGCGGGTGTGCACCCGGCGGAACTGGCCGCCCTGGCCGGGCGGGGAGCGATGGTGCTGTCGCTGGCCTGGTTGCTGGCCTGGCCGTACGTGCTGCCGTGGTACGACGGCCTGGCGTGGGCGCTGCTGCCCCTGGTGGCCGCGTCCAGCCTGGACTGGCTGCTGCTGGCCCGGACCGCGGCGCTGGCCGTGGGCTACCTGCCCGCGCGGGTGGCCGGGGTGGTCATGCCGGGCGGCCTGCACTGGCTGCAGTCGGTGGTGCGGACCGGGGTGACGCCGGCCATCCTGGCCGCGGTCATCGTCTGGCTGATCGTGGACCTTCGCCGTGGGCGGGCTGGGACGCCGGCCGCGACCGCGCCGCGCCGGGCCCATGATCCCGCCGATGAACCGATGACCGGGTGACCGGGGTGATCGGGCAGCTCCGCGCCGGACGGCCGCCGAAGTGGCTGAGCGTGACGCTCGGCGTACTGGCCTGGGCCGCCGCGCTGGCCGCCATCACGCCGATCGTGCACGGGTACCTGACCAGCCCGCCGGATCAGCGGCTGGTCGACGTGGACGTGTACCGCACCGGGGGGCTGGCCGTGCTGCGGGGACAGCCGCTGTACAGCGTGCTCACCCAGCCGCCGCAGCTGCTGCCGTTCACCTACCCCCCGGTGGCCGCGATCTTCGCCGTCCCGCTGGCCGCGCTGTCGTGGCCGGCCGCGCAGCTGGTCTGGGTGCCGTTCGTCTACGTGCCGTTCGCGGTGCTCATCGGTTACTCGTTCCGGCCGCTGCTGCGCCGGGCCGGCCCCTGGCGGTGGGTGCTGTTCGCCGCGCTGTTCGGCGCCGGGTGCTACCTGTTCCCGATGCGGGACGAGATCCGGTTCGGCCAGGTCGATGCGGTGCTGGCCGCCCTGGCGGTGGCCGACTGCGCCGCGCTGGCGCCCCGCTGGCCGCGCGGCGCCCTGGTCGGGCTGGCCACCGCAGTCAAGCTCGTCCCCGGGGTGTTCATCATCTACCTGCTGGTCAGCGGCCGTCGCCGCGCGGCCCGGACCGCGGCGCTGGCCGCGCTGGCCTGGACCGTGGGCGCGTTCCTGCTGCTGCCGCACGACTCGGTCACCTACTGGACCAGCGCCGTCTTCAACTCCGGACGGGTGGGCGACAACGCCAGCACCGAAAATCAGTCCCTGCGCGGGCTGCTGCTCCGGTTCTTCCTGCCCGGGCACGCTCCGGGCCTGCTCTGGGTGCTGATCGTGGTGGCGGTCGCGGTACCCGGCTTCCTGCTGGCCCGGCGGCTGGCCCGGGAGCAGTGGGAGATCGCGGGCATCGCGGTCACCGCCCTGCTGCTGGTGCTCGTCTCGCCGGTGGCCTGGATCCACTACTTCCTGCTGGTCGTCATCGCCCTCGGCGCCCTGACCGGTGACGGCCGGAGGCTCGGGCGGATTCTGACCGCGGCGGGCGCAGCGGTGTTCTTCGGGCTGACCGTGCCGTGGTGGGGGCAGTCGCTGCTGCACGACGCCGCGGTGCCGCGGGTGGTCAGCCGTCTGGTGGAGGGAGCGTTCGGGCTGGCCGCGGCCACGCTGGTGGTGATCATCGCGCGGATCCGGATGACCAGTGCGGACCGCGCGCCCGCCGCCGGCGATGACGGGCGTCCCGGACCTCCGGCCGAGGGGGCGGGCGGGAGCACCCCGCTAGGAGTTTCTAGCGCTCTCTAGCCTCACCGTTATATAGCTGGATATTCATGCAGACCATTTCGTCGCGAGCCACTAGCATCGGGGGACCATGATCGTGCGCTACGCCTACCTGGGCCCCGAGGGCACGTTCACCGAGGCGGCCTTCCGGGTGCTGGCCGCGGCTGAGCAGGTGGAACCGGTCCCGTGCCCCACCATCGCGGCTGCGCTGGCCGCGGTCCGCTCCGGGACCGCCGACCGGGCCGTGGTGCCCATCGAGAGCTCGGTCGAGGGCGTGGTCACCGCCACGCTCGACGACCTGACGGCCGGCGGCGACCTGCTCATCCGGGCCGAGCTGCCGTTGCCGATCGCGTTCGCCCTGCTCGCCCGGCCCGGCACCCGGCTGCCGGACGTGCTCACGGTGGGCGGGCACCCGCAGTCGCAACCGCAGTGCCGCGGCTGGCTGACCAGGCACCTGCCGCACGCCGGCTGGATCCCCGCCGCGTCCAACGCGGAGGCGGCCCGGCTGGTGTCGGAGGGGAAGATCGACGCCGCCCTGGCGGGCGCGTTCGCCGCCGCGCGGTACGGGCTCGAGGTGCTGGTACCCGACATCGGTGACCGGAAGAACGCAGTCACCCGGTTCGTGGTGGCCGGCCCGCCCGGCCCGCTGGCCCCGCCCACCGGCGCCGACCGGACCACGCTGGCCGCGTTCCTGGCCCGGGACCACGCGGGCGCGCTGACCGAGGTCCTGACCGAATTCGTGGTCCGCGGCGTCAACCTGACCATGATCCAGTCCCGGCCCACCGGCGACGGGCTCGGCCGCCACTACTTCTTCATCGACTGCGAGGGACACGTGGCCGACGCGCGGGTCGGTGAGGCCCTGATGGGGCTACGGCGGCTCTGCTCCGATGTCCGCTTCCTGGGCAGTTACCCGCGCGCCGACGACGGCCAGACGGAAGTGCCGCGGGGCACGTCCGACGCCGAGTTCGCCGCCGCCGCGGCGTGGCTGGCCGGACTCCGCGGCGGCCCGGCGTTACAGGTACCCCGTTACCGGCCGGCGTTACAGGTACGGGCCTGACGCACCGCCCGGGCCGGGCGCGCCGAGACGGCCCAGGTCCTCCGCGGTGCCGGGCATCATCGGCGGGGACGCGCCGGGCGGCAGCGCGCGCCGCATCTGCTCCAGCTGAGCCCGCGCCGCCATCTGCTGCGCGAACAGCGTGGTCTGGATGCCGTGGAACAGCCCCTCCAGCCAGCCGACCAGCTGAGCCTGCGCCACTCGCAACTCGGCTTCGCTGGGCAGCTCGTTCTCGGCGAACGGCAGTGACAGCCGCTCCAGCTCGGCGACCAGTTCGGGGGCGAGCCCGTCTTCCAGCTCCTTGATCGAGCTCTCGTGGATCTCCCGGAGCCGGGCCCGGCTCTTCTCGTCCAGCGGCGCGGCCCGGACCTCTTCGAGCAGCTGGCGGATCATGCTGCCGATCCGCATGACCTTGGCCGGCTGCTCCACCATTTCGGTGACCGGCCGCTCGGTGACCTCGTTCTCGTCGTTCTCGCCGACCGGAGAGGCCTCGACTGGCACCCCGTCCGGGCCGACCACCACCACCTGGGGGCGGTTTCCGGAGTCTGCGTTCATCCCGTCCATCTTCCTAGTGTCTCGGACTTCGGGAGTGCTCTGTTCATTTCACCTCACCAGCAGGATCTTGCCGGTGTGGCCCCCCGCCTCCAGGATCCGGTGGGCCTGCGCCGCGTGCGCCATGGGCACCGTCTCGTCGATGATCGGCCGCACCGTGCCCGCGCTGACCAGTGGCCACACCCGCTCGGTCACCGCAGCCACGATGGCCGACTTCTCCGCCACCGGCTGGTTCCGCAGGGTGGTCGCGTAGATGCTGGCCCGCTTGCTCTGGAGTACGCCGAGGTCGATCTCGGCGCGGCTGCCGCCCTGGCGGCCGATGATCACGAGCCGGCCCTCGATGGCCAGCGTGGCCAGGTTACGGGCCAGGTAGCTGGCCCCCATAATGTCCAGGATGACGTCGGCGCCATGACCGTCGGTGACGTCCTTGACCACCTCGGCGAAATCCTGGTCGCGGTAGGAGATGGCCACGTCGGCGCCGAGTTCCCGGCAGCGCTCCAGCTTGGCCGCGGATCCGGCGGTGCAGAGCACCCGGGCCCCGAGGGCCTTGCCGAGCTGGATCGCGGTCGTGCCGATGCCGCTCGCGCCCCCGTGCACCAGCAGCGTCTCCCCGCGGCGCAAGCCGCCCACCATGACCAGGTTGGAGTACACGGTGCACATCGCCTCGGGCAGCGCGGCCGCGTCCACCACGTTGAGGCCGGCCGGCACCGGCAGTACCTGTCCGCCCGGGACCGTCACCTTCTCGGCGTAGCCGCCCCCGGCCATCAGCGCGCACACCTCGTCGCCGGGCTGCCAGCCGGCGACGTTCGCGCCGACCGATTCGATGCGGCCGGAGACTTCCATCCCCGGGTAGGGCGGCGCACCGGCCGGCGGAGGATAGAAACCCTGGCGCTGCAGGAGATCGGCCCGGTTGACGCCGGCCGCGGCCACATCGATCAGCACCTCGTCGGGGCTGGGCTCGGGGTCCGGGACCTGCTCCCACTGCAGCACTTCCGGCCCGCCCGGCTCGGTGATGACCACGGCCCGCATATGAACCCCCCGGTGTTGTAGTTCGTCGTCATGGGCAGAACGGTGAGTGATGAAGCACTAGCCCGGTGGCAGCGGCAGCCGGTGCCCTAGGCTTCCGCTGTAGCAAACCGGATTAAACATGACAAGCAGACCCGGCTGGTGCCGGGATGACAGTTTCTCACCCTACGAATCTGGGGGCTCGACCTGTGGCGACAGATGACCGCGACAAGCCTGCCGGGGTGGCGGACAGTGCGCGGGACGGTGCGCGTGACGACCTGGCCCCGGTGGCGAGCGAGGACGCCGCGGACGAGCTGGGTGACGCAGATGACTACGAACCGTACCTGCCGCCGGGACCGAACCCGTTCTCGTCCGTGCACCCGCAGGGCACGCCGTACCGGCCGGGTCCCGCCGGGCCGCCGGGGCGGTTTGACCAGGAGCCATGGCCGGCCGAACGACCGACCGCCTCACCCACTCCGCCCACGGCCGACGCTGGCGAGGAGCAGGAGGGCTTTCCGGAGCCGGGCCGGCCCCCGGTCAACGGGCAGGTGCCCCGGCCTGCGGCGTCGCCGTACCCGCCGCTGCCCGAGGACCAGTTCGACGGTGAACTGTCTGGCCAGCCCGCTTACGGTGGCGCTTCGCCCTACCCGGCCTACACGCCGTACGGCCCGGACGACGAGATCGCTGACGACGCCCTGACCGACTACGGGTTGCCGTCGCCGCAGTCGTACGGGTATGCGCCCCCACCTCCACTGGCCGAGCCGCTGCCGGACGCGGGTGTCCCGGAACCGAAGTTCGGCCCACCCGACCCGTCGTACCGCGCGAACGGCGCCCAGAGCCAGGATCCGGACTGGCGCGGGGAGCAGCAGTATCCGGGGTGGGACGTGGAGCAGGTGCCGTCGGCCGGGGAGCCCCCGGCCGACGATGAGGCGCCCCCCGCCGTCTCCGGCCGCAGCGGCCCGGCGGCTGGGGGTGATGCCCGCCAGCGCGGCGACGGCCTGGGCCAGCACCGGGCCACCCCGGCTGAGGCCGGCCTGCGGGGTGCCACACCAGCCGACGCGGGTACGGCCCCGCCCCGCAACCCAGCCGAGGCTCCGCCGCTCAGCCAGGCTGCTCCGCCGCTCGGCCGGCCCGCGCCGGA
>DASWVA010000320.1:0-14320 GCA_036401415.1 Streptosporangiaceae bacterium | reverse complement strand
TATACCAGTCACTGTGCCAGCCGGTCGAGTAACGACTGTCGACAGCCGCGGCTGCGCTCTGCGGGTTGTCGCCGGTGCCCGCACCGCCGGGGCCGAACGGCACCGCGCCGGCCACGGCCAGGGCGTGCGAGGCCGGCGCGGGCGGTGCGCTGGGGGCGGCCGTCGGGCGCACGGACGGGCTGGGGGTGGGCACCGCGCTGGGGGTGGGCGTCGGCGCGGGCGAACCCTGCCCGGCGGCGGCCGCCCCGGAGGCCGGGCGGGAGGACACGTGGCCGGTCGCGGCCAGCGCCTTGCCGTGCCGGGGGCTCGCGCCCGAAAACACGTGATCGACGGTCCAGCCGACCAGGGCCAGCACGACCACGCCCAGCGCCGCGGTCACGGCCAGCCGACGGCGGCGGTGCGGCCGCGGCGGGCGGCCGGGCGAGGGAGGTGCCGGCGGCCGCAGGACCACCACGTCGTCGATGTCCTCGCTGGTCCGGTAGGTCTCGTCGTACTGCTGGATGAGCGGATCCGGGTCGATCCCGACGGCCTGAGCCATGGCCCGGATGTGACCACGGGCGTAGGCGTCACCGCCGCAGGCCGAGAAGTCGTCCTGCTCGATCCCCCAGATGATCGCTTCCCGGATGCGGGTCCGGTGGCTGACCTCATCCACGGTGAGATGAGCCCGCCATCGGGCGTCGGCCAGCGTCGCCCCGATCCTCACATTCACACCTCTGCCGTCACCGGAATCGACCACGACCCCTGGCATATCACGCGTGCCGGCCACACCGGGTGATTGCCGGGCCGGCCGCCGGCGCGATAATTCTGGGATGGGCGATCGTAACGTGCTCGGTGGTGAGCTGGAGCCATGCGGCAGCGACCCGGTCACCGGGTTTTACCGCGACGGATGCTGTACGACCGGGCCGGAGGATGTGGGGAGCCACACGATCTGCGCGGTGGTGACCGTGGAGTTCCTGGCCCACCAGCAGGGCATCGGGAACGACCTGAGCACCCCGATGCCCCAGTTCCGGTTCCCCGGACTGAGACCCGGTGACCGCTGGTGCGTGACCGCGGCGAACTGGCTGCAGGCGTACCGGGACGGGGCGGCCGCGCACGTGGTGCTGGCTTCGACCCACGAGCGGGCGCTGCAGATCGTGCCGCTTGATGCGCTGCGGGAGCATGCGGTGGACGTGCCGGACAGCCCCGGCGGCCTGGCGCCCTGATCTTCCGGGGAGTTCAGCCCGGATGTCATAATTTGTTCACGCAAGTGTTGTTCTGAGCGCCGAACGGAGTTACTGTCCGCGGTATCGGATGACTGCGGCCTGGCGGCCGAGGACGTGAACTACCACCAGCTGACCCGGAACTTCACGCGACGGGAATTTGAAACGTTCCAAATGACGTGAACGGGGTCGGTGGTCCGGGCTCGCGGGCCGGCGGCCAGGCACGGTCAGCGCGTCCTGCGTCAGTGAGGAGCACGGATGTCCAGCCTTCCCGGAGTTCGCCCCCTGGTCCCGCGGGCCGTTCGCCGCCGTTCGCGGGCGGTGGTGGCCCTGGTCAGCGCCGGACTGCTGGCCGCTTGGGCGCTGGTGGCCGGCGGTCCGGCCGTGGCCCAGGTCCCCAGTGGGGCGGCGGCAGCCTCCGCGACGCCCTGGCCCGCGTCGCCGGGCGAGCAGAACTACGTGCAGACCCCGGGGAGCGCGAATATCTGCCCCACCGCGATCAGCAGCACGTCGGGGCCGGTGAGCGGGGCGTCCAACCTGGTCTGCGGCGGCTCGGGCGGTGCCACGCTGACCATGACCCCGGGCGGGACCACGCCCACGATCGTGCTGGACTACGGTCACGAGGTGGGCGGCAGCCCGTATTTCACGGTGTCGTCGGCGTCGGGGTCGCCCCAGCTCAAGGCGGGTTACAGCGAAGGGCTGAACTACCTCAGCGCGGACGGCGACGGCGCGACCCCGTGGGCCGAAGGCGACACCTCGCGAGCCGACACCTACACGGTGACCGGGGCGGGCACGATCACCAACCCGTCGGTGCAGGGCGGCGAGCGGTACGAGGAGATCACGCTGACCTCGCCGGGCACGGTGACGCTGAGCGCGGCCGGGCTGAACTGGATCGCGGACCGGAACGGCGAGGCGGGTTACTTCGTGTCCAGCTCAGACGAGCTGAACAAAATCTGGGCCGACAGCGCCTACACCGCTCAGATCGACTCCGTGCCGGCCGGTTCGCTGCCCGCCGACTGGACCATCCAGGACGGCGTGATGGACGGCCGGGGAGGCGACCTCGGGCTGCTCCGCCAGGGCTCGGCGTGGACGGACTACACCGACACGTTCGGGGCGAAAATCGTCAGTAACCAGGCGGGCTGGGTGGTCCGCGGCCAGGACGAGAACAACGGCTACGTGTTCATCCTGAACGCCGACAACGACACCGCCGGGACCCCGGACACGCTGCAGGAACTGGACCTGCACGGCGGGACCTACACCAGCGTGGGCAACGTGGCGCTGGGCACCGACCTGGCCCCCGGGACCTGGCACACCGTAGCCACCACGGTGTCCGGGACGGCGATCACGGTGTCCCTGGACGGCACGCAGGTCGCCAGCCTGAACTCCTCATCGTTCCCCGCGGCGTTCTCGTCGGGGACGGTGGGTTTCCGCGAGGACGGCACCGAGGAAGCCGGTTTCCGGAACCTCAGCGTGACCAGCCCGTCGGGTGCCACCTTGTATAGCAGCCCGCTGAGCGCACCGTCGGACCTGACCGCGTTCACCGTCCCCGGCACCAACGACCTCGCCTCGATCCTGGACGGGGCCAAGCGGGACCGGGCCATCTGGGCCGGGGACATGAACGTGGAGGGACCGAGCGTCTACTACTCGACCGGGCAGAGCCAGTACCTGAAGGGCTCCCTGCAGCTGCTCGGCAGTTACCAGCTGTCCAGCGGATTCGTGACCGGGGACCTGCCGCCGCAGGACCCGCCGCACACCGGGCCCAACCAGCCCGGCACGGTCGGGACCTACTCGGCCTCCTACTCGATGTACTGGCTGCTCGGGCTGGGCTCGTACTACCTGTACACCGGCGACACCGCGTTCGCGGAGCAGGAGTGGCCGGTGGTGCAGGCGGAGCTGGCCTGGAACGCGTCCCAGCTGGATGCGAACGGCCTGTTCGCGACGGACAGCAGCGACGGTGCCGACTGGGATTACTACGACGGCGACAAGACCGGCGAGGTCACCGAGTACAACATCTTGTACTACAAGGCCCTGCTGGACGGGGCCATGCTGGCCACCGCGGCCGGGCAGGGCGCGGCGGCGGCCAGCTACACCCAGGACGCCGCGGCGCTGAAGACCGCGATCAACGCGCACCTGTTCGATACCTCTACCGGGCTGTACGAGGTGAGCAACTCCGACTCCGGGGTGGCGCAGGACGCCAATTCCCTGGCCGTGCTGTACGGGGTGGCGCCGGCGGCCGACGACGCATCTATCCTGGCCGCGCTCAAGACCGACCTGTGGACGAACCAGTACGGGCCGGTGCCGTTCACCGCCGGCACCGGGTACGCCCAGAAGCCGAGCCCCTACGCCAGCGGGTACGAGCTGGACGCCCGGCTGGCCACCGGCGACACCGCGGACGCCGAACAGCTGCTGACCACGATGTGGGGGCACATGATCGCTCCCGGCCCGGACGACACCAGCACCATGTGGGAGCTGGTCAACACCGACGGCACCCCCGGGTTCGGGTCGTTCACCAGCCTGTCGCACGGGTGGGCCAGCACCCCGGCCTCGGCGCTGCCGGGCTACGTGCTCGGCATCCAGCCCGCCTCCCCCGGCTACGCGACCTGGACGGTCCAGCCCCACCCCGGCGACCTCGCCTGGTCCGAGGGGCAGGCACCGACGCCGCACGGCACGCTGGCCGTGCAGTGGGCCGGGCAGGCCGGCGACGGGCAGTTCAGCATGAACGTGACCGCTCCGTCCGGGACGACGGGGACGATCGCGGTCCCGGTCGGCGCGGCGGGCAGCCCGGTGGTCGAGGTCGGCGGCCAGGTGGCGTGGAGCGACGGCACCTACCACGCGGTCAGCGGGGTCGGCGGCGCTTCGCAGAGCGGCGGCTACGTGTACCTGACCGGGGTGCAGCCCGGCACCTGGACGGTGGCGGCCAGCCCGGGGCCGGCCGGCGCGCCCACCGAGTACACGGCGTGCGCGGCCGAGAACGGCACCTGCTCGTTCAGCGGGACCGAGTCGGTGGCGTTCGGCGCGAACGGCATCTTCACCTACCAGACCGTGACGGGCGGGACCGCCTGCACCGACGCCGCCCTCGGCGACCCCGCGTACGGGGTGACCAAGTCGTGCTTCACCGGGCCGTTGGTGACCGGGCCGTCCGGCTCGTCGTACTGTGCGCCGGAGAACGGGCTGTGCTCGTTCACCGGGACGCGGACCGTAGCCTACGGCGCCGGGAGCTCGTTCGCCGAGAAGTCGCTGACCGCGGGAACGCCGTGCTCCAACGCGGTGTTCGGTGATCCGGACTACGGGGTGGTGAAAAACTGCTTCCTGCTCGCGTCCGGATGAGGGCCGGGCCCGGGCCGGCCTCGGCCCGGGCCCACCGCCGGGGTTTAGCTATCCTGAAGTGGGGAGATACCGGCACGGGGAAAAAGTTGCTTTCCGGGGGGATGAAGCAGCTGAAATCAGACCACAGGCGCGACCTGAACGAGTTCGCGCTCATCTGCATGCGGAACCTGCTGTGCTCAGGTGAGGACCGGATCTACTTCAAGGACCGGCAGAGCCGGTTCCTGCTCGTGAGCGCGGCATGGGTGGACGCCTGCGCGCCGGACCTCACCGCGGCCGAGGTGATCGGGAAGACCGACTTCGACGTGTTCGGCGGCGAGCACGCCTCCGCCGCCTTCGAGGATGAGCAGCGGATCATCCGCACCGGCGAGCCGCTCATCGGGAAGGTCGAGCGGGAGACCTTCATCGGCCGGCCGGAGTGCTGGGTGTCGAGCACGAAGATGCCGCTGCGGGACGACGACGGCCAGATCATCGGCACGTTCGGCATCTCCCGGGACGTGACCGCGCAGATCAGGGCGGAGAGGGCACTGGCTCACCAGGCGCTGCACGACCCGCTCACCGGGCTGCCGAACCGGATCGCGCTGATGGACCGCCTGACCCAGGCCCTGCTGAGCCTGGAGCGGCCCGGCGTGGACCGGCTGAGCTTCGACCGGCCGGGCGCGGAGCGGCAGCGTTCCCGGCTGGCGGTGCTGTTCGTCGACCTGGACAACTTCAAGGAGATCAACGACTCCTACGGCCACGACGCCGGCGACCTGGTGCTCGTCGAGGTGGCCCGGCGGCTGTCCGCGCTCGCGCGGCGCACCGACACCGTGGCCCGGCTCGGCGGCGATGAGTTCGTCATGCTCTGCGGCGACCTGGACCTGCACGCCACCGCCGGGCTGCTCGCCGACCGGATCATCCGGTCGGTCGCGGCGCCGTACGCCGACGGGGAGCGGGATCTGTCCGTCACCTGCAGCGTGGGGATCGCCACGACCAGCGAAACGGACACCGAACCCGACCGGCTGGTGCGCGAGGCCGACGCGGCGATGTATGAGGCCAAGAAGGCGGGCGGCAACCGCGGCCGGCCGTACGACCCCGCGCACCGGTCCCGGGCCCAGAAGGACGCCCTGTACACCACGCTGGCGCGCGGCATCGGGCGCGGCGAGCTGTTCCTGGTCTACCAGCCGCTGTACTCCCTGAAGACCCAGGTGCTGACCGGGGTCGAAGCGCTGGTGCGCTGGCGTCCGCCGGACGGCCGGGTGCTGCGGCCGGACGAGTTCATCCCGCTGGCCGAGGAAAGCGGCCTGATCGCCCGGATCGGCTCGTTCGTGCTGGAGGAAGCCTGTGGCCAGCTCGCCCGGTGGACCGCCCAGCAGGGGTGGCCAGACCCGTTCACCATGGCGGTCAACGTCTCCGGGCGCGAGCTGTCCGACTCCGGGCTGCCGGTGCGGGTCGACGCCGTGGCGCGCAACCACGGGGTCGATCCGGGGCGGCTGTGCCTGGAAGTCACCGAGACGGCCCTCATCGGCGAGGTCGGTGACGTGCAGGAGATCCTGTCCGCCCTGGCCGCGACCGGTGCACGGATCGCGCTCGACGACTTCGGGACCGGCTACTCCACGCTCGTCCATCTGCAGCGGCTGAACGCGGACGTGCTCAAGATCGACCGCAGCTTCGTGGAGCAGATCAGCCGCAGCCGCCGCGACCGGGAGATCGTCGCGGCCGTCACCGCGATGTCCCATGCGCTGGGCATGACCGTGGTCGGCGAGGGCATCGAGACCAGCCAGCAGCTCACCACGCTGGCCGCCCTGGGGTGCGATGAGGGCCAGGGGCTGCTGTTCGGCCACCCGATGCCCCCGGACGAGGTCGCCGCTGAGGCCATGGCGGGGCGGCGCGGCCGGCGGCACCGCAGGGTTCCGGTCCCGGACGCGGGCTCAATGAGCGTCTGACCATCGGGGTCCGGCCCACGGCGGCCCGGAGCGGGTGATCATGGATTGCGCAGGAACGCCGCGGGTGCCAGGCTGCGGACAGTGAGCCGGAGGGAGCGGGTTGTGGGGGCATGGGGTAAGCGGCCGGACATGATCGTGCATGAGGCCGACCCGTTCAACGCGGAGTCGCCCCGGGCCGCGCTGGCCGGGAGGGTGCTGACGCCGGCCGATTCGTTCTACAGCCGCAACCACGGCCCGATCCCGGTCATCGACCCGGCGGCGTGGCGGCTGACGGTCACCGGCCTGGTGTCCGCGCCGCTGAATCTGTCGCTGGAGGAGCTGAAGTGCGGCTATGAGCCGCAGACCCTGACGGTGACGCTGCAGTGCGCGGGCAACCGGCGGGCCGGGCTGATCGAGGTCAGGGATATCCCGGGCGAAGACCCGTGGGGTCCGGGGGCCACGTCCACGGCCGAGTGGACCGGAGTCAGCCTGGCCAGTGTCCTTGAATCGGCGGGCGTGCTGGCGGGAGCCGCCCACGTGGCGTTCACGGCTCCGGACGTGTCGCAGCTCGCTGACCCGCCGCAGCCGTACGGGGGTTCGATCGGCCTGGCCAAGGCGAGGGCGGGGGAAGTGCTGCTGGCGTGGGCGATGAACGGGCAGCCGCTGCCCGCCGCGCACGGCGCGCCGGTGCGGGTGGTGGTCCCCGGGTACATCGGGGCCCGCAGCGTCAAGTGGATCGAGCAGATCACGGTGCAGGACAGGCCGTCGGACAACTACTTTCAGGCGACGGCCTACCGGGTGCTCCCGGCCGGGGCCGACCCGGGCACGGCCGGGCCGGGCGAAGGCATCTCCCTGGGACCGGTCGCGCTCAACGCCGACATCATGCGGCCCGACGGCAGCTCGGTCCTGGAGGCCGGGCCAATTGAGGTGACCGGGTACGCCTTCGCCGGGGACGACCGGGGCATCGCCCGGGTCGATGTCTCCACCGATGGCGGCCGCAGCTGGCAGCAGGCAGGCCTGGGCCAGGAAACAGGGCCGTGGGCGTGGCGGCACTGGCACACGGTCATCGACCTGCCCGCCGGGGAGACAGAGCTCACCGTCCGGGCCTGGGACACCACCGCCGCCGTTCAGCCCGAATCAGCTGAGCAGCTGTGGAACCCGAAAGGCTACGTCAACAACTCCTGGGGCCGGCTCCGCGTCACCGCCCGCTGAAATGGTCAGGCGGGCGGCTGGTCGAGGCGGACGGACAGGGAGACGATGCCGCTGATGATGGCGCCGGGAGCGGGCAGCTCAGGGTGCTCGCCGTCGTTCAGGCAGACGTCGGCCTCGAAGCCCGCGGTGCGGGTGACCGCCACGGTGAACGGCTGGCCGGTCAGTCCGCAAACCCGGCGTTCGGCCTTGACCACGGTGCCGGTCAGCCGGGCGTGCGGCTGGGCCCGGGCGGGCTCGGCGAACGCGCCGAACGGCTCAAAGTCGGCGGGGGCGGTCGCGTCGCCGGGCCCTTTGGGGGCGGCGTGGAAGGCGTCCTGGTCTTCGTGCACCGTGACGTTGAGGCCGAACGCCGTGATCCGGGCGGAACCGCCGGCCGGGCGGCCCGCCGCGGCCAGGTGGCGGTACTGCTCAACCTCCGTGGCCAGCGCGGTGACCTGCATCCCGTCCTCGTCCAGGACGTCAGCCACGGCGACCGGTTCGCGGACCGGGTAACAGTTGGCCAGCCGGACTTCGGACCGGGCGGCGAACGCCGGCATGAAGCTGAGCAGCTGATCGCCCCGCCAGCCGAGCACGACGGCGGCGCCGCTGGGGTCTTCCCAGCGCCGGACCCGGACGCCGCGGACCACCTCCTGCTGCTGAGCCGCCTTGTTCGCCTGCATGACCAGCTGCTTGAAGGCCTGCTGCCCGCTGGTGCCCAGGCCGATGGTTGCCAGATGCGTAGCCACGACATCACTTTATGAAGTTAGCCACTCTCCCGCGGTTATTTGCGTCAGCCGGGGAACACCGCGATCGACGCGGTGAAGGTGTGGAGCTGGTTGCGGCCGCTGACCGGGCCCAGCTCACCGGCGCAGAAGAAGCCGGCCACCGGGATGTCGCCGAGCACCTCGGCGATCAGGGCGGCGTCGTGGCTGGGCTCGGGGAACAGCCGGGAGCCGCGGCCGTTGCAGGTGAACAGCAGGGCGCCGGCGGGGCGCTGGCCGCCCAGGGCCGCGGTCTCCTGGGCCAGCAGGCGCCTCAGCTCCTGATCGGCGGAGCCGGCGTCGCGGACATGGAACTGGAGGGTCTGGCCGACTTCAACCTCATCGCCCACCGCGATGGCCCCGGTTTCCGGCTGGGCCCCGAGGACGCCGCGGATGAGGAAGTCACCTGGGCGGCGCTCTGCGCCGTACTCGTCGATGACCATACCGACCTGGACGCCCTGGGCCAGCAGCTGGCGGTCCGCGACGGACAGCGACGCGGCCAGGTCCTGCAGGCGGATCATGGCCGGGCGGCCGCCGAGCTCGGCGACCAGATTACCTTCGGCGGCGGTGACGGTGAACGGGTCCCCGACCGGGCGGCAGCCTTGCGACACCAGAGGGTGGATCTCCGCGTCCGGCAGCCAGGCACCGACCGCGCCCGCGTTCAGCACCTTGCCGTCCACGAACAGCCGGCTCCGGTGTGCGCCCAGCCCGCCGCTGGCCATCCCGCCCATGACCAGCGTCCCGGCCGCGTTCTCGTTCAGGTGGCGGAGCAGTTGCTCGGCCGGGAACGTGAACGGGTCGCAGATCATCAGGCCGACACCCGGCCGGTCCCGCCCGAACCGGTAACCGCCGAACGCGCCGCCGCTCGAGGTACGCACGAACTCCATCGCATACGTCTGCACCGGGCCGACGCCGGCTGCTAGCCACAGCGAAATAGCGGCAGCAGATTCGGCCTCAACTGATCCGCCCGCCACCGCTTCCGCCACGCAGCCGATGAGCGGCAGCGGGCCGAGCTCGCTGGTCACCGCGGCCAGCAGGGCCTGGGCCGAGACGTGAAAATGCTGGGAGGCGAACAGCACGCCGAACGCCGGTGGCTGATCCCCCAGCGCCGCCCGAGCCTGCCCGACCGCCTGGCGGGCCGCCTGGCCCGGGTCCTCGGTGAGCACGAGAGCGGCGCCAGCCTTCATCGCTCCAGGTTATGCGCGGTGACGGCACGGCGATGAAGCGCCTTCCGCTGGTCATGCCCGGCGGGCTGAACGGCGAGGAGCATGCAACGGGTCAGGGGCGTCCGGGCGTCTCCGGCCGGGGAGGTATGGGAGGCTGGCGAGCCGGACCGGGAGACACGGGCTTGGGGGGCGCGGTGAAGATCGTCGGTGACGGGTTGAGGCTATCGGCCAGCGACGTGGCCAACTTCGTGGCCTGCCAGCATCTGACCCGCCTGGATCTGCTGAACGCCCGGCATCAGCTGCCGCGGGACCGAGCGTTCGACCTTGGTTTCGAGGACCTGGTCAAGCGGGGCGAGGTGCACGAGGGCGAGGTGCTGAGCCGGTTCCGGGCCGACGGGTGCAGCATCACCCAGGTCAGCGTGGCGCCAGGCGCCGAGGCCGAGGCGGCGCAGGCCACCCGGGAGGCCATCAGCGGCGGCGCCGACGTCATCTACCAGGGCGCGCTGGTGGCCGAGAGTCCGGGCGGCCAGGGCGGCCAGGCGGCGTTGCTGGGGCGGCCGGACTTCCTGGTCCGGGCCGACCTGCTCGACGCCCCGGACGGGAAGCCGCGCCCGGACGGCGTGCACTACGAGGTGGTCGACGCCAAGCTGGCCCGCACGGCCAAGGCACGGGCGGTGGCGCAGACCGCGTTCTACTCACACCTGCTCACGTCGCTGCAGGGGGTCGGCCCACGCTGGATGCACCTGGCCCTGGGCGACGGCCGGTTCACCTCGCTCAAGGTCGGCGACTACGCGGCCTACGAGCGCCAGGCCCGGCGGGCCCTGGGCGGGTTCGTGGCCGACGACCCGGGCCACAACCCGCCCACCGATCCCTATCCCGAGCCGGTCGAGCACTGCGTGATCTGCCGGTGGAGCGACCGGTGCACGGCCCGGCGGCGCAGCGACGACGACCTGTCGCTGGTGGCCGGGATCACCCGTGATCAGCGGCGGGTGCTCAAATCAGCCGGGGTTATGACCCGGCGGGGGCTGGCCGCGCTGCCCGAGCTGCCCAACGGGAACCGGGCCAGCGAGGAGTCTCTGGCGGGGGCCCGGCAGCAGGCCCGACTCCAGGTGGCCAGCGAGGACCAGGGCCGCATCACCTACGAGCTGCTGGGCCCGGAGCGGGACGCAGCGGGCGAGATTGTGCCCAACCGGGGCCTGCTGGCTCTGCCCGAGCCGTCGCCCGGGGACCTGTTCTTCGACATCGAAGGGGCCCGGTACTACTCCGAGAACAACCAGGAGTTCGGGCTGGAGTACCTGTTCGGCGTGGTCGACACGGCCGACCTCGACGAGCGGGGGCGGCCGCGGTACACGCAGATCTGGGACTTCGACCGCAGCGGCGAAAAAGGCGCCTTCGAGGAGCTCATCGACTTCATCACCGAACGACGGCGGCGCCACCCCGGGCTGCACGTTTACCACTACAACCACTACGAGCCCACGTCGGTCGACCATCTCACCGAGCTGCACGGCACCCGGCAGGAGGCGGTCGGGTGGCTGATGGGACGGTTCGCCACCCGCGAGGACGAAGTGGACAACCTGTTCCGGCTCGGCGTGTTCGTGGACCTGTACCGGGTGGTCCGGCAGGGTGTCCGGGCCGGGGTGGAGAGCTACTCGATCAAGCGGCTGGAGCCGTTGTGCGGCTACACGCGGCAGATGGACCTGCGGCAGGCGACGGAGAACCTGATCGCGTTCGAAGCCGCGCTGGAGGACGGCACCGCCCGCGACGATGAGACGACGAAGGCGGTGGTCGCCGCCTACAACGAGGACGACTGCCGGGCCACGCTGGCGCTGCGCGACTGGCTGGAGGAACGGCGGGCGGACCTGGCCGCCCAGGTCGGCTTGGAGCTGCCCCGTCCCGTGGTGGTGGAGGGGGCTGAGGCGACCGAGGACCCGGACCTGGCCCGGATCAAGGCGGCGCTGCTGGACGGGCTGCCTGCTGACCCGACGGCACGGACTCCGGAGCAGCGGGCCAAGGCGCTGCTGGCTGATCTGCTGGAGTGGCACCGGCGGGACGCCAAGCCAGTGTGGTGGCGGTACTTCTACCTGCGGCCCTTGAGCCCACCGGAGCTGGTGGAAGAACCGGATGCGCTGGGCGGCCTGACCGGTGGCGACGTTATTTATGAGGTCAAACGGTCCGTGGTGCGGCGTTTCTTCTTCCCGCCGCAGGAGTATAAGCTCAAGGCCGGAGACGGGGCCTGCGATCCGGTCAGTGAGCGTGGCTGGACGGTCGTGGGGGTGAACGACGAGCTCGGCACCATCGACCTCAAGGTTGAGGCCAAGTACGCGGGGCCGTGGCCTGAAGGACTGGTGGAGAAGGATCTGCCGCGTACGGGCGTGCTGGCGGACCAGGTTCGCGCTCTGGGAGAGCGGGTGGTCCGGGACGGCGTGACCGGCCGGGACGCGGCGACGGCCCTGCTGCTGGGACAGCGGCCTTCTGGCCAGGGCATCGGGCCGGGTCCGCTCCGCATTCCTGGGGAAACCTTGGAGACTGCGGCGGTCCGGCTCGCCATGGCCCTGCGCGGGTCCTGCCTTCCGATCCAGGGACCGCCGGGGACCGGCAAGACGTTCACCGCGGCCCGCCAGATCCTCGAACTGGTGCGGGCGGGCCGGACGGTCGGCATCACCGGCCCGTCGCACGCGGCCATCACCAATCTGATCGCCAAGGTGGCCGACCGCGCCGGCGAACTGGGTTATCCGCGGCCACGGATCGGGCAGAAGGCGGACGGTGCCCGGCAGTTCCTGAGCCCGGCGGCGACTCACCTGGAGAACGCGGCCCTGGCTCAAGGGCTGCAGGACGGCGAGCTGGACATCGCCGCGGGCACGGCCTGGGTCTGGGCGCGTCCGGAGTTCCAGGGCAGCGTGGACACCCTGTTCGTGGACGAGGCCGGGCAGCTGTCGCTGGCCAATGTGCTGGCCGTCGCGGGCGCCGCCACCAACCTGGTGCTGGTCGGCGACCCGCAGCAGCTGGCCCAGCCGAGTCAGGCCGCCCATCCCCCGGGCGCCGGGGTGTCCGCGCTGGAGCACATCCTCGGCGACCACGCCACCGTCGCCCCCGAGGCCGGGTTGCTGCTGGACCAGACGTGGCGGATGCATCCGAGCCTGTGCCGCTATACGTCGGCGACGTTCTACGACGGCAAGCTGACGTGGGCTGACGGGCTGGAGCTGCAGGAGATCCTCGGTGATCTTTCGCCGCGCGGTGCGGGGCTGCGGGTGGTCGAGGTGCCGCACGAGGGCAACACCAACGCGTCGCCCGAGGAGGCATTGATGGTCGCTCAGCTGGCCAATGAGCTGGTCGGCCGGCAGTGGCAGGACAAAGGGGGGGTGGGGCGGCCGCTGGGCGTGAACGATGTTCTCGTCGTCACGCCGTACAACGCCCAGATCAGGGCCATCGAGGACGCGCTGGCCCGGGTCGGCCTGACCGGGGTCCGGGTCGGCACGGTGGACAAGTTCCAGGGCGGGGAGGCGCCGGTGGCGATCTACTCGATGGCGACTTCTTCGGCCGACGTGGCGCCTCGAGGACTGGAGTTCTTGTACGACCCGCACCGGCTGAACGTGGCTACGTCGCGGGCGCGGGCGCTGGCGTTGATTGTGGCGAGTCCGGCGCTGATTCGGGTGGCTTGTAGGACGCCGCGGCAGATGTACCTGGCCAATGCGCTGTGCCGGGCGTGGGAAATACCCGAGAAATAACTTGCACGAAGTGGATGCAAGGAACTTCTGCTAAGTACGACAGACTTCCCGTGCTTCATGGGGGCCTTGCGGCGCGGCTCATCGACACCACCTTGGCCGTCAGCCTAACTGCCGACGACGGCGACGCGCAGATCGCTCGCTACGCCCATATCATCTCGACGGAGGCACGCCAATGGGCATGCAATTGAGCCACGACCCCACGTTTTGCGAAACGACCTTCATCGTCATTGACTTCGAAACCACTACTCCTCCAGGTGTGCGGTCAGAGCCGATCGATGTCGCTGCTATATGGCTGACTGCGCCCGACGGCATTCCGCGGCCGACGGGACGGCGATTCGAGGCGCTGATCAGGCCTCCGGCGCACGCCCAAGTCACTGAGATGGATACCCGGCAGACCGCTATCACGCCGAGAATGGTGGCCGGGCAGCCACCTGCGGGCGAGGTCCTAGCCAAGCTGGATGCGGGACTGGCCAACGGGCCTCATCTGCTGGTCGCCCACAATGCCCCCACTGAGGCGGGGATCTTGCATGATTATCGCGAAAGCTGCCCGAGGCTGGCCACGACCTATCTGCTGGACACAGTGCGGCTCGCCCGGGCCGCGTACCCGGAACTCTCATCCCACAGCTTGGATGTCGTGCTGCGCCACTTGCGGATACCAATACCTGCCGGACGGCACCGCGCGATGCCGGATGTCGAGCTGACGGCCGCAGCATTCGCCCGCATCCTCGCTGACGGATCAGCTACCCGACGGTGGCACCGCCTTGCTGATCTGCGGCACGTCGGCGGCTACCAACCCAAGGCGTCCAAGCCCATGCAGGAATCGCTATTCGACGTCTCCCCCGCAGATCTCACTTGACTGCGACTAGACGATGCCTCCAGACGCCACCGGCTGCCAGCCGTGCCAACGCGGGCCGCTTGTTTCGGTGGAAGGGATCAGCGGCGTGGGGAAGACCGTCATCCCGGTCAGCATCGACCCGATCCGGGTCTCCCAGCGGATGCCATGGCAAATTTACTTGGCCAACGCGCTGTGCCGGGCGCGGGAGTCAGCCA
>DASWVA010000319.1:0-3394 GCA_036401415.1 Streptosporangiaceae bacterium | reverse complement strand
ATCCAGCTCAGGGCGGCCCGGTTCCGGGCGCGCTCACCGGGCGGCCCCGCGGGGCCGCCGGGCTCATACGGGAGGATGCGCGGCGCAACCGCCGCCACCACCGGGTCGCCGAAGTGCGGCAGCAGCCGGTCCAGCCACCCGGGGGCGGGCACGCAATCGGAGTCCAGGAACGCCACCAGCGGCGTGCGCACCGCGGCCAGCCCGGTGTTCCGCGCGGCGGCCGGCCCGCCGTTCACCGGCCGGTGCAGGCAGCCCGCGCCCGCGGTGGCCGCGGCCGCGGCCACCGCGGCGCGATCTTCCGACCCGTCGTCGACCACCAGGACCCGGGTCTCACACCCGGGAGGCGGCAAGCCGCGCAGGCACAAGGTGAGTTCAGCGGTCCGGTCGCGGACCGGGATGACCACGGTGACGTCCTCCGGGCCCGGGCCGCCGGACGGCACCGGCTGGGCGATGCCGGTCTCGAGCAGCCGCCGGGCCAGCGTCTGGGCCCCCGGCGAAGCCGCCACCGGTTCCCCGGCCCACCAGCGGGCCACGTGCCGGGCCCCGGCCGGGCCGAGCCGCAGCATCCGGTAGGGGTACCCGCCCAGCAGCACGGTGCCACCGCGCAGCGAGCGCAGGCCAGGGTCGGGACGCAGCCGCAGCCCGGCCGCACCCGGGCGGGGCGGCCCATCCTGCGGTGCCACGGCCATGGATGTCACCATAGAGGCATGACCAGCGGCCAGGCGGAGCAGGCCGGGCCGACGGCGTTCGACGCCGGGCGGCCGTACGAGCTGCACCCCCGGGTGGCGATCCGGCCGGAGAGCTTCGGCGCCCTGGCCTACCACTACGGCAACCGCCGCCTGGTTTTCCTCAAAGCTCCGGCCCTGGTCAAGGTGGTCCAGACGCTGGGCGACTTCCCCACCGCGGCCGACGCGATCGCCGCCCACGCGCCCGGCGCCCAGCGCGACTCCTTCTGCCAGGCGCTGGCCGGCCTGCTCACCTCCGAAGTGATCCGGGCCCGCTGAGGCCGGTCACGACCCGCGCAGCACGCCGAGCACGGCCGCGCCTGCCGTCACGAACAGCGGCATGGCCTCCAGCGGCGCGGCGACCGTGATCGTCTGCCCGCCCTCGTACGTGACCCCCGTGGCCACGTCCGTCCAGGCCGGCCCCGCCGGCAGGTACACCGGCCGCTCGCGCAGGCCGTAGGCCAGAAGCGGGGCGACGAGCACGTCCGGGCCGAACAGGTACTGGTCCTCGACCTCCCAGGCGTGCGCGTCCGCCGGGAAGTCGTAGAACAGGGGCCGGATCACCGGGGTGCCCTTCTGGTGCGCCGCCGTCATCTGCTCGGCCACGTAGGGGCGCAGCGCCTCCCGGGTGCGCAGGCAGCCGGCCAGGATCTCATAGACGTCCTCGCCGTAGCTCCATACCTCGTTGGCCGTGCCGGAGCCGAGAACCTGGTTGAACGTCCGCCAGGCGTCGGTCTCGGCGAAGTCGTACGGCAGGCGGAACCCGTGCAGCCGGGTCACCGGGCAGAACACGCCGTACTGGAACCAGCGGACCAGCAGCTCACGGAACTCCGGGTCGTCGGCCCGGCCGCCGAAGAAGCCGCCGATGTCGGTCGTCCACCACGGGATGCCGGACAGGCCGGCGTTCAGCCCGGCCGCGAACTGCATGCGGAACGACTCGAAGGTGGAGTGCACGTCGCCGGACCACAGCAGGGTGGCGTACTTCTGGCTGCCCGCCCAGCAGCACCGGACGAGGTTGAGGATCTCGGTCTGGCCCGCGGCCTGCTGGCCGTCGTAGAAGGCCTTGGCGTAACCCACCGGATAGAGGTTGCCGACCTTGAGGGCAGGCCCGCGGTGGTAGCGGATCAGATCCCAGTCGTACTGCCCCGAGTGGGTGACCAGCTCGGGCTCGGCCTCGTCCAGCCAGAACGTCCTGATGCCCTGATCGAAATAGTTCTGCTTGGCCCTGGACCAGATGAACTCCTGCGCCTCGGGATTGGTGGCGTCGAAGAACACCTCGTTGCCCATGAACTCCATCGTGGTCCCGGACCCGCGATCAGTGCGGACCAGCAGGCCGCGGCCCTCCATCTCGTCGTAGTTCTCGGAGTTCACGTCGACGGTCGGCCAGATCGACACCATCAGCTCAATACCGAGGTCCCGCAGCTCGGCCACCATCGCCGCCGGATCGGGCCAGTACTCCGGGTCAAATTTCCACTCCCCCTGCTGCGGCCAGTGGAAGAAGTCGGCCACGATGACCGAGATCGGCAGGCCGCGGCGCTTGTACTCCCGGGCCACGCCCAGCAGTTCGTCCTGGCTCTTGTACCGGAGTTTGCACTGCCAGAAGCCGGTGGCCCAGTCCGGCATCATCGGCGTCTTGCCGGTCGCCCCGGCGTAGGCCTCCTCGACCTGGGCCGGGGTGTCCCCCGCGGTGACCCAGTAGTCCAGCTGGCCGGTGCGGACCGCGTGCCACTGCGTCACGTTCTTGCCGAACGTCACCCGCCCGATGGCCGGGTTGTTCCACAGGAAGCCGTAGCCCCGGCTGGACAGCGCGAACGGGATACTGGCCTGGGAGTTGCGGTGGGCCAGCTCCAGCACGCAGCCCTTCATGTCCAGCTCCGCGATCTGGCGCTGGCCCAGGCCGTACAGGCGCTCGCCGGGCTGCGGCCGGAAGCTCACCGTCAGCTCGTAGTCGTCGCTGCCCAGCACCGGCTTGTAGGCCCGGCCCGGGATCGCGATCGAGCTGGTTTCGTCGCCTTCCCGGACCTGCCAGTACTCGCGGAGCAGCAGCTCGCCCCGGGAGTTGGTGAACTCGAGCCAGCCGTAACGGTCGATGGCCGCGGTGATGCGGCCGTTGGTGATCCGGCCGACGGCACCGGCCCCGTCGTCTTCGATGGTGATTTCCGGCGTCGCAGGCGCGGGTGGTTCCAGGGCCCAGTCCTCGCCGGCGTCCACGGCTCGCTGCCGGGTGGCCCGGACCCGCAGGCTGTGCTCACCCCACGGCTCGATCCACAGCGTCTCGCCGCCTTGGCGCCGGACCAGCCGGTCACCGTCCTGGCTCAGGTACTGCCTGCTCATGCCTTGTTCCTCCCGGCTCAGCGCAACCGACGAGATGATCAAAGCATCCGTGCGAAAACGTTTGCCTGGCGGGGTGGGGCGGAGCGGGAGGTTACGAGCTGAACGCGGCGTCGAACGAGGACCGGGGCGGATCGTAGTCGAAGCCGCGCAGGAACTCCAGCGCGCTGGGCGCGCCGGCCAGCCGGTCCATGCCAGCGTCCTCCCACTCGACCGAGACCGGCCCGGCGTAGCCGATCGCGTTCAGCATGCGGAACACGTCCTCCCAGGCCACGTCGCCGTGCCCGGCGGAGACAAAGTCCCAGCCGCGGTGCGGGTCGCCCCACGGCAGGTGCGAG
>DASWVA010000318.1:0-2344 GCA_036401415.1 Streptosporangiaceae bacterium | reverse complement strand
GGGCCAGCAGGCGGGCCCGGCGGTCGGCGGGGTCGGGGCGCCGTTCGATCAGGCCGTGATGCTGCAGACCGTCCAGGACCGGGATGAGGCGGGTCTTGTCCGCGCCGATCTGCGCGGCCAGCGCCGCCTGGGTGCGAGCGGGCCGCCCGGCCAGGGCCAGCAGCACCATGTAACCCCACGTCGTGAGCCCGTGGGCAGCCAGGACGGGCTCCTCGGCCCGGGTCAGGGCCCGTCCCAGCGGGACGATCATCGCCGCCAGGTCCCGCGGCCGCGGGGGGCGTTCTGTCCTCGCCGGAGGCCCGGCCGCGGTCACCTTTCCAGATTTCTGGAACTTCGCTGGTCATCCTCATTTCGTTCCGCCACCTGGCCAACGCTACTCGGCTACATATAATCTGCCAACGCTTACGGTATGCTCTTGCTTATGGTTGCCGAAACTGGCCTGACCATGCGAGGGGCCGGATTTCCTGGCCGCCACCGCCGCGGTGCTGACCACGTTCGGGGCGGACGGGACGGGGGCCGTCCCGTTCCGGCTTCCTGAGCTCAGCACGACCGTGGAGCTCGCGGCCGCCCAGGCCATGCGGTTCCACTTCATCGATTACGTGGTGCACGGCTGGGACCTGGCCCGGTCGATCGGCACCGGGCTGGACCTGGACCAGGCGGTCCTGGCCGCCGCCTGGGAGGTGGCCCGGCAGGTCCCGGACACCGCCCGCGGCCGCCCGGACTCCCCGTTCGGGCCCCCGGCCGCGGTGCCGCCGGGAGCCCGGACGCTGGCGCGTAACGCTCCTGTGCGCGTCAAACTGCTACTCAGTGTGAGCTAACGGACTCTTGACAGTTCGAACACCAATTCGATACTGGTTAGTACATGCGGGGACAGATTGCGCAGGTCACGGGGCTTTTCAACGGGGTATCCGAGGGGTTCTCGCGCGGAGTCGACGGGCTGAAAGCTGGTAACTCTGCGTCTTCCACGGACCTGGTGCCGGGCGGCTCGATCCTTCCCGTGCTGCCTGCACTGACCGGGCTGCTGCCGGGTGGAGGGCTGGCCCGCGGGGCCGTGCTGACCGTGGATCAGCCCGGCCTGCTGTGCCTGGCCCTGCTGGCCGGGGCGTCCGCGGCGGGGGCCTGGTGCGGAGTGGCCGGGCTGCCCGGCCTGGGGGTGGTCGCGGCGGCCGGGATGGGAGCCGAGCCGGGCCGGCTGATGCTGGTGCCCGAGCCGGGGCCGGGCTGGCCGCAGGTGGTCGCGTCGATGCTGGAGGCGTGCGAGGTCGTGGTGGTACGGCCGCCCGTCCCGCCGTCCGCGCAGGCCCGGCGCCGGCTGGAGGGCGTGCTGCGGCGGAGCGGCGGGGCGCTGATCGCGGCCGGGGACTGGGCCGGGGCGCCGGTGCGGTTGCGGGTCACCCAGCGGTCCTGGGCCGGGATCGGTGACGGTTACGGGAGTTTGCGGGCCTGCCGGGCCGAGGTGGTGGCCGAAGGCCGCGGGGCCGCGGCCCGGCCGCGGCGGCGGTGGCTGTGGCTGCCCGGCCCGGACGGCACGGTGACCGTGGACGAGACGGCCGCGGCCACCCGCCCGGCCGTGCCCCGCTGGGCGGCGGGCGGGGTCCTGTGAGGCCAGGGTCATGAGGGCGGGGAGCGACGGACGGCCCGCCCGGATCCTGGCCGTGTGGTGCCCGGGCTGGCCGGAGGAGACGGCCGGGCACGCCGGGGCCCGGGCGTTCGAACGGGTGGTCGCCGCGGTGGAAGGCTTCTGCCCGGTCGTGGAGGTGGTCCGGCCCGGGTGGTGTGTGCTCGGCGCGCGCGGCCCGGCCCGGTACTTCGGCGGTGAGGAGGCGCTGGCCGGCCAGATCACGGACGCGGTGACGGCCCGGGGGTACGCCTGCCACACCGGGGTGGCCGACGGCCAGTTCGCGGCCCGCCTGGCCGCCCGGGCCGCGGCCCCGGACGCCGCGGCGGTCGTGGTGCCGCCCGGTGGCACGCGGCGGTTCCTCGCTCCCTACCCGGTCCGCATCCTGGCCGGCCCGGGACTGGCCGGGCAGCTGGACCGGCTGGGCCTGCGGACCCTGGGCGACTTCGCCGCGCTGCCGGCCCGGGACGTGGCCAGCCGGTTCGGGGCCGAGGGCAGCGCGGCCCAGCGGATCGCCCGGGGCGCCGAAGCCCGGCGGCTGGCCACCGGGCTGGCCCCGGTTGATCTGTCCGCCACCAGCGAGTTCGACCCGCCCGCGCTGGCTGAACCGGTGGTGTTCGCGGCCAAGAACCTGGCCGGCCAGATGCTCGCCACCCTGGCCGCCCGCGGCTTGTCCTGTGTCCGGGTCCGGGTCGAGGTGACGGCCGGGGACGGCCGGGAAGGGGC
>DASWVA010000317.1:0-4554 GCA_036401415.1 Streptosporangiaceae bacterium | reverse complement strand
CGGCGGGTGATGGCCGTGCTGCACTACCTCGGCGTCATCTCGGCCGGGTAGGCCGGCCGTCCCGATCCGCTGGGCCGGGCGGGCTTCCCTGGCGCGACCGGCCGGTGGCCGGCTGATAGCGTTTGAACCCCGGGGGTAGGGAACATGCCGTGATTTCTGTCGTGCTGGCGCTGCTGACGGCGGCCAGCAACGCTACCGCGTCGGTGCTTCAGCGCCGGGCCGCCTCCCAGACCAAGACGACCAAGTCGCTGGGCGGATTGTCGCTGCTCCGCGACCTGGCCCGGCGGCGGGTCTGGCTGGCCGGCATCGCCATGGTCGTGGTGGCCTCCCTGCTGCAGGCGGGGGCGCTGGCCACCGGCCCGATCGCGCTGGTGCAGCCGATCTTCATCATTGAGTTGCCGCTCGCCCTGCTCCTGTCCAGCTGGGTGTGGCACCGCAGGCTGGCCCGGCGGACCTGGGTCGCGGTCGCGCTGGTCACGGTCAGCCTGGGCACCGGCCTGGCCGCCGCCCAGCCCAGCGGGGGAGTGAACCGGGCGTCGACCGGGATCTGGGTGCTGACGCTGATCGCCACCGTCGGTTTCGTGGGGGTGCTGATCGCCGCCGGGTTGCGGTTCAGCGGCGAGCCGCGAGCCGCCCTGCTCGGCCTGGCCGCTGCCTGCGGCTACTCGCTGACCGCGGCACTGATGAAGGAGGCGGTCTCCGCACTCGACCAGGGTGTGGTGGCGTTCTTCGAGACCTGGCAGCTGTACGGGGTGGCCGTCGCCGGGGTCGGGTCGCTGCTCCTGCTGCAGAACGCGCTGCAGGCCGGCACCCTGGCCGCCTCCCAGCCCGCCCTCACCGTCGGCGACGCGCTGCTCAGCACGGTTTACGGGGTCATGCTCTTTCACGAAACCCTGCGGCTGGGCTGGTTCCTGATCCCGGAGCTCATCGCGCTCGCCCTGATCACCGTGGGTTATATCGAGATCGCCCGGTCACCGGTGGCCATGGCCCACGACGAGTCCGAACCGTCGCCCTCGGTCGGGGCGCCCAGCAGCAGCCTGACCTGAGCGGGGCGTCACCCGGCAATCTCGTCATCGGCCAGCCGGGCGTGCAGGTGCATGTCGTGCCAGCCGTCCCGGTGCAGCGCCTAGCGGCGCCGGGTCCCCTCGTAGCGGAAACCCGCCTTGTACGCGATCCGGCAGGACGGCGCGTTGAGCGCCGAGTGGCTCAGTTCGAGCCGGTTCAGCCCGACGGCCTGGAACATCCAGGCCGAAACGGCCCGCACCGACCGGCCCGCGATGTTACGGCCCCGGGCGGCCGGGACAGTCCAGTAGGCGACTTCGGCCTGTCCTTCGGCCAGGCTGACGGACCGCAAGCCGACCCGTCCGACCAGCGCGTCCTGCTGGGTGACCGCCCAGCCGGCTCCGGTCTCGGCCTGCCAGCGGCCCGCCCACGACGACAGCCAGACCGCAGCCTCGGCAGCGGTCATCGATATGACGTGCCACTGCTGGATGTCGCGGTCGGCGTAGGCGGCCACCACCGGGTCCGCGTCGGACGGCCGCCAGGGCCGGATGGTGAGCTCGTCGACCCAGAGCGTGGGCTGGGGCTGGTTGCGAAGACGGCCAGGGGGAACCACGGGGGCCACGAGATCGGGCATGGCCTCATCTTGCCGCGTACGGGCGGCTGGTCATCCTGGCGGGCCGGAAACCCTGCCCGCCGTCAGCGGCGCGCACGGCGCCCGGCTCTGCGCCCTTGATAGAACAAGAACCGGTTCTGCACCCTTGATACAACAGGAACATGCGAGAAGTGTTCAGCGGCCTGGATCCGTTCCCGGCCGACCTGCCGGAGTTCGACGTCGATTCGGCGCCCGGGGACCCGGTGACCTTGTTCGTGACCTGGCTGACCGAGGCGGTCCAGGCTGAGGTTCCCGGGCCGCACGCCATGACACTGGCCACCGCCGATGCGGCCGGCCGGGTCTCCTCCCGGGTGCTGATCTGCAAGGACGTCGACGAGACCGGGCGCTGGTACTTCGCCTCGAGCGCGGCGAGCGTGAAAGGACGGGACCTGGCCGTCAACCCGCGCGCGGCCGCGTCGTTCTACTGGCCCCAGCAGGGCCGCCAGATCCGGATCCGCGGCGCGGCCGGCTCGGCGGGCCGCCGGGCGAGCGCCGCGGACTTCCTGGCCCGCCCACCCGCCTCCCGGGCGGCGGCGCTGATCGGCCGGCAGTCAGAGCCGATGGGTGACCTGGCCGACCTCGACGACGCCTTCCGCGCGTGCCAGGCCACGGTCGAAGCGGACTCCGCGATACTGGCCCCCGACTGGACCCTGTACGCCCTGTCCGCCGAGGCCGTCGAGTTCTGGCAGGCCGATCACCAGCGCCGCCACCTCCGGCTGCAGTACGTCCGCACGCCCGGCGGCTGGACCAGCGGCCTGCTCTGGCCCTGAGATGACCTACCCGGCCAGCCCGCGTACGGCCTCACCGACCGGAATGTCGCCGCTGACCAGGTCCAGCGTCTGGCGGATGGTGCCCGGCTCGTCCAGCAGAGCGGCGATTACCGCGGCCACATCGGCCCGGGGAACGCTGCCGCCAGGGAGCGGGGGAGGCCCCAGGCGGACCCGGCCCGTACCGGGGTCATCGGTCAGACCGCCCGGCCGCAAGACGGTCCAGTCCAGGTCGCGGGCCCGGAGGTCTACCTCGGCCGCGAACTTGGCCCTGACGTAGGCGGCCCAGACGTCATCTGTTCCCGCGGCCGGTGGCTGGTCGACGCCCATGCCGGAGACCTGGACGAACCGGCGCACCCCGGCCTGCCCGGCCGCCTGCGCCAGCAGCACCGAGGCGCCCCGGTCAACGGTGTCCTTGCGCGCCACACCGCTACCCGGCCCGGCACCCGCCGCGAACACCACGGCGTCCGCTCCGGCCAGCACCGCCGCCGCGTCCCCCGGTGAGGAAGTTTCCAGGTCCAGGACGGCGGCTTCGGCCCCCGACTTCTCCACGTCGGCCACCTGCGCGGGGTTGCGGATCAGGCCCACGGCCTGATCGCCGCGCCGCGCCAGCAGCTGCCCCAGCAGCAACCCGATCTTCCCGTGGCCGCCCGCGATCACTACCCGCATGCGGCCAGCCTACCGGTGACGGGTCGACCCTGGGATGGAGCGGACCCGGCCGTTGCGGTACCTCAGCCGCTGGCCAGGTAGTCCGCGATGACCCGGCCCAGGTCCGGCCGGGCCACCGCACTCATGTGGTTGCCGGGAACCCGGGCCGCCTGGCCGGCCGGCAGCGCGGCGGCCAGGTCCTCAGCCGTGCCGTTGTCGTCGTCCTGGTCACCGGCCAGCACCAGCACCGGTACGCCGATCGTGGCCAGAACCCCCGGTGGCGTGTCCACGTTCGAGTCCAGCAGGTAAAGCCCGGCCACCGGGTCGGCGCCGGTGCTCCTCATGAACGCTTCCGCCTTGCCTTCGGGGGAGCGGCGGTCCCAGTGGCCCCGGTTCTGCAGGATGCGGCGGAAGTGGGCGTTCCGGGCCGACGCGTGCGTGACGCCGTCCAGGCCCATGCCCGCGATCACCGCCCGGGTGGGGGTCGCGCCGCGGGCCAGCATCCGCCCCGTGGTCCGGCCGCCGAGTGAATAGCCGCCGAGCGCGTACCCGGTCAGCCCGAGCGCCCCGATCAGGGCGAACCCGTCGTCGGCGAGGATGTCCGGTGGGTAGAACGCCGGGTCCTGCGGCCTGGCGCTGTCGCCGTGCCCGCGCAGGTCCGGCATGATCACGCGGAACCCGCGGCCGGCCACCGCGGCCGCGTGCCCGTACCTGACCCAGTTGGTCATGGCGTTGGAGAAATAGCCGTGGATCAGCACCACCGGCCGTCCCTGGCCCAGCTCCCGGTAGGCGAGTCTGGTGCCGTCGCGTCCGGTGAAGTACTGCACGGGAAGGTCAGCCATCCTCTCAGTCTGCCGGGTCGGCACCGGTTTTCCCCGCGTGTCGTGGCGCTCCGTCCCGCCGCCCGGCCGTTAGGCTGATAACAGCAAAATGCTTTAAAAAACCGCGGACCACCAGCAACCCCCACACCAGGAGGCCCACCATGCCAGTCCCGGACGCCAGCACGCCGGCCGGGGGAGCGGTGGAGGAGTTCGACCGCCACCTGGCGGACCGCCAGCTCAGCAGCACCACCCGCCGGATCCGGCGGCGCTACTTGCAGGAGTACCTGGAGCACGCGCAGGAGGCGGCCGGCACGGCCCGGATCACGGCCGGTGAGCTCATGGACGCCCGGCGCGCTGACGCCTGGCTGACCGCTGCGGCCGAGGGCAAGCTGCGGACCCGCAACACGCGGTACGGCCCGGAGGCGGCGTCGTACCCGAACTCCATGCGTGTGCGGGTCGACTCCTACAACGCGTTCGCGGAGTTCCTCGGCCGGCCCGATCGCCTCCAGAGCCCGCCGCCGGTCCGGGGTTTCGCCCTGGCTCCCACCGACACCGAGCGGCTCGTGCACGACCTGACCACCCGCCGGCCCACCTCGGCTAACGCCGCGACCACGCTGCGGACCGCCGCCGTGGCCGCGCTGGTCGCCGATACCGGCCGGGGAGT
>DASWVA010000316.1:0-3753 GCA_036401415.1 Streptosporangiaceae bacterium | reverse complement strand
AGCGGCCGGGCTGGCTGATGAGCTCGGCACGGCCCTGGTCGAGCTGTCCATGCTGCTGCGCCGGGCCATCCTGCCGCCGCACATCAGCCTGACCCAGGCCTGGACGCTGCTTCTGCTGCACGGATCGGGTCCGCAGCGGGTGACTGGCCTGGCCGAGGCGTGTTCCGTGACCCAGCCCACGATGTCGGGGTGCATCACCGGCATGGAGCGGCTCGGCTGGGTACGACGTGACTCCGGGGGAACCGACCGGCGGGTGGTCACGGTCTGCCTCACCGAAGACGGCGAGAAGGTCATGCACGACCTGGAGGCGGCGCGCACCCGCGTGCTGCGGGCCGACCTCGAATCCCTGCCGGACGCGGACCGGGCCGCCCTGGCCACGGCCATGCCCGCGCTGCGCAGGATCATCGCGCACGAACAGCAGGAAAAGGCGGTGACGTCGTGACCAGCATCCCCCCACGGCGGCCGGACGAAGATCCCCGGCGGCAGCCGGAGCGCAAGCCCGGCCGGGACCTGGCCCCGCGCCGGTGGGTGACCCCCCGCGGCGAGGCCGAGCTGGGCACCGACGGGCCCGGCGCCATCGTGGTCGGCGTGGACGGCTCGCCACCCTCCCTGCGGGCGCTCGCCTACGCGGCCGGGCTGGCCCGGCGCCAGTGCACCCAGCTCGTCGTGGTCTACGTGCGGCCACCGCTGCGGACCCCGGTGGCCCTGTCCGGCTGGGTCGACGCGGGCATCGTGGCCGCCGAGGCCGAAGCTCGCAAGAGCATGGAAGACGAGGTCTGGACGCAGATCACGTCGGACGTGGCCATCTGGGGCTGCGGCGCCCGGGTGGTGATCAGGAGCGGCAGCCCCCTGGCCGAGCTGCGCGCGGTGGCCGAGCAGGACGGCGCGGAGATGATCATCGTCGGGGCGTCGGCGGGCCTGCGGCACCGGCTGTTCGGCTCAGTCGGGCGCCGGCTGCTGCGCAGCAGGCCCTGCCCGGTCACGATCGTGCCCTGAGGTCACCGGCCGGCCACGGATCCGCCCGGCCAGGCCGGCCAGGCCGGCCGATGATTTCACGGAACGCCGTACGTCTGCCGGGCATGAAGCTCACACTGCAGACCTTCCTGACCCTGGACGGCGTGATGCAGGCCCCGGGCGGGCCGGACGAGGACCCGGACGGCCACTTCGAGCACGGCGGCTGGTCGTTCACCTACGGCGACCAGGACTTCGGCGCGGCCGTCGTCACCTGGATGGGCCAGGCGGGCGCCTTCCTGCTGGGCCGGAAGACCTACCAGATCTTCGCGGGTTACTGGCCGAACGTCACCGACCCGGACAACCCGATCGCCAGCCCGCTCAACGCGCTGCCCAAGTACGTGGCCTCGACCACGCTCACCACGGTGGACTGGAACAGCAGCACGCTGCTCGGTGGCGACGTGGCCGCCGAGGTGGCCAAGCTCAAGGAGCGCCCGGGCCGCGAACTCCAGGTGCACGGCAGCGGCGAGCTGGCCCAGACCCTGATCGACGCCGACCTGGTCGATGAGTACCGGCTGTGCTACTTCCCGGTGCACCTGGGCACGGGCAAGAAGCTGTTCCGGGACGGCAACCCGGCCCGGTCGCTGAAGCTGCTGAACACCCGGGCCACCAGCAACGGGGTCATCATCAGCAGCTACAAGCCGGACGGGCCGGCCCGGTACGGGTCATACGCTGAAGAAAGTTCGTGACCAGGTGATTCCGGCCGGGTGGCGCGGCGCAGCCCCAGGCTGAGCACGGTGCACACCACGGCCACCGCACCCAGGATCAGGGGCACGGAACGCACCCCGGCCACCTCGATGGCCCGGCCCAGCAGGGGCGGGAAGGTGATGCCGCCCAGCATCGAGGTCGCCATGACGTAGGCGCTGGCCGCGGCGACTCTGGGCGCCGCCCGGACCAGCCAGGGCAGCCCGGTGGCCCAGATCGGGGCACACATGAAACCGAGCCCGCCGTAGGCCCAGGGCGCGGCCGACGGAATTGTCGCCAGCAGCAGGAACACGGCCATGCCGGCGCAGCACACGGTCACGATCGCGGGCGCGGGCCAGCGCAGGCTGACCGGGATCGCGAGGAACCGTCCGGCCGTCAGCGCCAGCCAGAACCCCGAGGTGGCGGTGGCCGCGACGGTGGCCGAATAGCCGACCGCCTCCAGGTGGGTCGGCTCCCAGCCCCCGACCCCGGACTCGATGGCCACGTAGAGCACATAGATCGCGACGAACGCCGCGACGATCACGCGGATCCGGCGCCGGGCCGGGTCGGGAGCCGGGGACGGACCGTTCGGCATATCTGTTGACGGGCTTGCGGACAGGACCACGGCGCGGCCCTGATCCGGGCCAGCGGGGTGCACTCCGCGCAGGGTGAAGGTGAGCAGGACCGAGGCCACCGCCACCGCCCCGAACAGCCACGGGTAACGCCCGGCGCCGACCCAGCCGATCAGGGCCGGGCCGAGCACCGCGCCCACTCCGAAGTAGGCGTTGAGCAGGTTGAGCATGCCCGCGCTCCGGCGGCCGTAGCCCATCGTGAACAGGTGATTCAGCCCGTAGTCGATACCGCCCGAGCCGAACCCGGTGAACAGGGCGGCCGCCAGCGCCAGCGGCCAGGACGGCGCCAGCGCGAACCCGGTCGTGCCCATGGCCATCAGCGTGTAGGAGGCGGCCAGCAGCCGCCGGTCCCCCAGCCGGGCCATCAGCAGGTGGTAACCGACGATGCCGGCCAGCGCCCCGGCGAACTCCGCGCTCAGTCCCAGCCCGGCCACCGACGGGCTGATGCCGAACGTGGCCCGGAACGACGGGATGGCCGGCCCGTACAGCGCCTGCAGGCCCCCGATGACGACGAACCCGGCGCAGCTCCCGGTCAGCGCGACCCTGGTCAGCGGCCGGGACTGATCATCGGAAGGTCCGCTGGGCATTCCGCCAGTGTGCCGGGGCCGCGGATGGCGGCTCGCGGCGGGCCGGCGCCCGGCCTGCCGCACCGCGGTCGGGGCAGCTTCGGTCCCGCCCGGCGGCTAGCGGTAGCGGAAACCGTCCAGGAAGCGGCGGAACAAGCCGCCTTCCCGGGTGAGCGGGGGCGCGGATGGCGCGGTGGCCCGCTGGCGGGCGATGGGCCGGTCGTAGTCGGTGCGGGCGATAGCGTCAATGATCTGGGCTTCGTCGAAGTCGTCTGAGCCGTCGATCTGGGGGACGTAGCCGACCAGCATGCCGTCCCGCATGACCTGGGCTTCGAGCCCAGCGGTGCCGTCGGTGTCCCATTCGGCCTCGCGGCCGCCGGGCAGCGACACCCGTACCCCGTACTGGCTGGTGCCCGCCCGGAGCAGATGGGCGTTGACGCCACGATCGCGCAGCTGGTCGACCACCCGCCGGGCGCGGAATTCGTCCATGGTGGCACGGTAGCCGCTTTCCCTGAAGGGTCGCTGAGGCCCGGGCGCGCGGGGCGGGCAATACTGTCTTAACGGGCACCGGCACCGAGGACCAAGGACGATCATCACGATGGATCTGAACAACGCGCGCCACCTGGGCAAACAGCCCTACCAAGCTGTCCGGGAGCAATTCGACCAGCTCGGCGAGCGGGTCATCGAGCGGCACTGGGACGCGGACGCGCCCGTCCGGCAGGGCTACCGCCGGTTCCTCGGGGCGCTGGACGAACTGGCCGGAAAGCTGCTCGATGACGACGAGATCGCCCAGCGCGGTCAGGACCTGCGCCGGGAGACCGGCGCCGACCCGGCGGATGACCCGGCCCGGACCGAAGCCC
>DASWVA010000315.1:0-1943 GCA_036401415.1 Streptosporangiaceae bacterium | reverse complement strand
CTCGGGCACCCTGATCGACGGTGTGATCTGCGGCAGCCCGGCCGCGACCGCGGGGATCACCGGCGGATCGGTGATCACCGCCGTCAACGGGCAGCAGGCCGGCTCGCCGTCCCATCTGACCAGCGTCCTGGCCCGCTTCCGTCCCGGGGACACGATCCCGGTGACCTGGGTCAGCCCGTCCGGCCACCAGTCGACCACCCGGCTGCGTCTGGCCCAGGGGCCGCCTCAATAGCCCGGCGAGGGCGTTGAATGCGTTCGCCCGGTTGCCGGGCACGCAGGCCGGGTCAGCGAGTCGTCAAGATGGGGGCCCAGTGCGATTCATCAAGGCCGACACCGAGCGGGGCCCGCGCCTGGGCGTTCTCCGGCCCGATGGCGTGGTGCAACTGTCCGGGTCGCAGGCGCGGCTGGAACCATGGTTCGGCGACGACGGGACCGCGCTCCGGGACCTGGCCGCGGCCATCGCGGCGGCGCCGGCCGCCGAGACCACCCTGGATGACCTGGCCCTGCTCAAGCCGGTGGAGCCGGTGGCCATGCGCGACTTCATGGTGTTCGAGGAGCACATCGCCCCGCGGTGGCGCCAGTCCGGCCGGAGCCGCGGCCCGGATGTCTGGTACCAGCAGCCGATCGGCTACTTCAGCAACGCGGCCACGATCCGCGGCCCGCGGGCCCCGGTCCAGATCCCCGGCGGCTCCCGGCGGCTGGACTTCGAGCTGGAGGTCGGCGCGGTCATCGGCCGGGACGCTGAGTCGGTCACCCCGGAGGAGGCGCCCGACCGCATCGCGGGCTTCCTCATCCTGTGCGACTGGTCCGCCCGAGATCTTCAGTTCCAGGAGATGGAGGGCAGCCTCGGCCCGTTCAAGGGCAAGGACTTCGGGTCGTCCCTCGGCCCGGTGTTCGTCACCCCGGACGAGCTGGCCGGCCGGCGCCGCGGCCCCGGCTACGACCTGGAGATGACGGCCACGGTCAACGGGCGCGTTTACGGCCAGGACCGGTGGTCGTCGGCCAGCTGGTCGTTCGAGGAGCTGATCTCCTACGCGTCCTGGAATTCCCGGGTCGAAGCCGGCTCGCTCATCGGCAGCGGCACCTGCCAGGGCGGCTGCATCCTCGAACTGTCGATCCGGCACAGCCCCGAGGAGTACCCCTGGCTCGCGCCCGGCGACGAGGTCACCCTGGCCATCGAGGAGATGGGGGAGATCCGCGCGCCGGTGGTGGCCCCCGCCCGCGGTCCGTGGCCGGGCCGCCGGCCCGCCCCGTCGTCGTGACCGGGACGGGTCACTCGGCGACCACGATCACCGAATCCACGGTGCCGTAGGCGTTCTCCTCGAGGCGGTCGGCGTCCGTGCCGTTCTCCCAGGTCTGGCCGTCCAGCAGAAACTTGTACCGGTAGCTGCCGGGTGCGAGGGGAACGGTGACCCGCCAGGCCCGATCGTCACCCCGGGTCAGGCTGGTTGCTTCCGGCGACCAGTCGTTGAACTCCCCGCACAGCGTCACGCGGTCCGCCGCCGTCCCGGCCGGCAGTGAGAACACCACGTCCACCGTCCGCGTGGACGGCGGCTCCCCGCTCTCGCCGGCCTCCCCGCCTTCCGCTTCCGCCGCCACCCGCGCGTTGCCGGCGGCCCAGGCCTCCCCGACCCCGGCCTCCCCGACGCCGGCCTCTCCCGTCCGGTCCGCATCGCCCGAAGCCTGGCTCCAGACCGACTCGTCCGCCGCCGTGTCGCCGGCCGCCGGACCCTGAGGCGCCCCAGCCTCATCAGTCACACCAGCTTCCTGGACACCAGCTTCACCCTCAGCTCCGGCGTCCGGGGCTTCGGTCCGGGCCGGGTCAT
The DNA here is from genome assembly GCA_036401415.1 of Streptosporangiaceae bacterium. Lineage (GTDB taxonomy): Bacteria > Actinomycetota > Actinomycetes > Streptosporangiales > Streptosporangiaceae > Bog-532. Next base: position 117 of record DASWVA010000315.1, on the reverse strand, counting down.
CCGCCGGGTCGGCGCCGGTCTCCCGGCGCAGGTCCTGACCGCGCTGGGCGATCTCGTCGTCATCGAGCAGCTTTCCGGCCAGTTCGTCCAGCGCCCCGAGGAACCGGCGGTAGCCCT
>DASWVA010000314.1:0-2745 GCA_036401415.1 Streptosporangiaceae bacterium | reverse complement strand
ACCACCCATCTCAGGTCACGGTTCCCGGCTGAGGATAGTGACGCTGTGCACTGGCGGTCAGGCTTCCGCGTTCGCCTGATCGGGGATGGCCGCCCTTACCGCCTGACCCGGCCGGCATCCTCACGCTCGCCGGGCGGCCCGGGCAGTGATCAAGGGGCATGCCTATGCTTACCGCGATAGCTTGTGAACACGTGGCCGGCAGGTCCGGGGACGGCGGGGATGAGCGGAGCGGAACGCGGGGGGCTGCCGGCGTTCAACTCGTGGCCGGAGGAACGGGCCCGGGAGGCGTTGCTGGCGTGCTGCCGGGCGGAGCGGTGGGCCGCGCGGGTGACGCGTGAACGGCCGTACGCCACGGTGGCCGCGCTGCGGGCCCGGGCGGCTGAGGTGCTGACCGACGAGGACGTTACCGAGGCGCTGGCGGGCCACCCGCGGATCGGGCAGGCCCCGGCGGCCACGCACAGTTCGTGGTCCCGGTCCGAGCAGTCCGGCGTGGCCGGCGCCAGCGAGGCGGTCCGGACCGGGCTCGTCGCGGGCAACCAGATCTACGAGACCCGGTTCGGGCACATCTACCTGGTCTGCGCGGCCGGGCGGAGCGCGACCGAACTACTCGGCATCCTGCAGGCCCGGCTGGCCAACGACCCGCAGACCGAGCGGCAGGTCATGCGGGACGAGCTGATCAAGATCAACGACCTGCGGCTGGCCCAGCTGATCGGGACGGAGACCACGTGAGCACGGTAACGACCCACGTCCTGGACACGGCACTGGGACAGCCCGCGGCCGGGATGGCGGTGCGGCTGGAGTCAGCCACGGGCATGGCGGTGGCCTCGGGGGTCACCGGCACCGACGGCCGGATCGGCGCGCTGGGGCCGGACGGCTTGTCCCCCGGGGTGTACCGGATCGTGTTCGGGACCGGCGCCTACTTCGCCCGGGACGGGCGCCGCAGCTTCTACCCCGAGGTCACGGTGACGTTCACGGTCGAAGACGGCGGCGGGCACTGCCACGTGCCGCTGACCCTGAGCCCGTTCGCCTACTCCACCTACCGGGGTAGCTGAGCCGGAACGGCGGGCGAGCGCCGATCGATGACCCAGCGGGCCAGCGAAGCGACGGCCGAGGCGAAGAACCAGGGGATCTCCGACCACGGCGCCCACCAGACGAACGCCAGCGTGGCGGTCCAGTAGGCCACGACGGCCCAGGACGCGGTCATCTCACGCCGGTAGTGGTCCAGGTTCGCATCGGGGATCAGCGCGCCGCCGGTCAGCGCCGCGCGCTGGATCAGCGACCGGCAGAGCAGGATCACGGCGACGTTCACACCGTAGAGCAGCCCGGCCATGAGGTTGCCGGCGTAGCTGCGCTGGACGCCGGTGGAGTAGGGCAGAAACGCCGCGAACAGCAGCAGCGGGAGGTGCCACCGGACCATGGCCGGGATGATCCGGTCGTACTGGTCGAACAGGGCGTGGTGCTGACGCCAGACGATCCACAGGATCCCGAACGCCAGCAGGTAGGCGTACAGCGGCCTCGTGCTGGCCCCACAGGAAGTGCGCCAGGTGGTCGAAGGCCTGCTCTTTGGTCACGCCGGGGCCGATCGAGAACATCGCCCCGTCCGGGCGCGGGATGTCGATGACCAGCAGGGTCATGGCGATGGCCAGCACGGCGTCGACGAACGTGCCGATCCGCTCGGTGGTCTGACCAGGCGGTTTGCTCTCGGCTGTCACGCGACGATCCGCCCGAGGACGGCCGGCAGCAGGGAGTCCGGGGACGCGCCCCGGTCCAGCAGCAGGTCCGCGGCCACCGGCTGGGGACCCTGGGCCGCGATGCGGGCGTCCTCGCCCTGGTCGGCCCGGTCGTAGACGAAGCGGGCGCAGACGTCGCGGTAGAGGCGGGCCACCCCGGACGCCGTGGCCGGGAGGCCGATCGCGGCCAGCAGGGCGGCGCGGGCCCGGTCCCGGCGGTGTTCGGCCTCGCCGGTGACGGGGACGCCGCCCACCACCGGGGAGACCGCGACCACCCGGTCCCGACGCTGTTCCAGCGCCCTGGTCACCCCGGGCAGGCCCAGGATGGGCAGCAGGCCGGCCACCGGGTCGCTCGGGCCGAGCACGATCAGGTCGGCGGATTCGACGGCGGCGAGAACGCCGGCCGCCGGCACCGCGGCGCCGATGCCGTCGAAGCGGACGCCGCGCACCCCCGGTGCGGCCTGCTCGCGGACCAGGTATTCCTGGTAGGGCAGCTGCCGCCCGTCCGCGGTGCTGACCATGGTGGTGACGTCGTGGTCGGTCATGGGCAGGACCCGGGCCCGGACCCCGAACGAGGTGGCCAGCCGGGCGGTGGCCTCGGTCAGCGTGCGGCCCTGCGCGAGCAGCCCGGTCCGGAACAGGTGGGTGGCCAGGTCCAGGTCGCCGAGACTGAACCAGGCCTCGTCGCCGAGATCGCGCAGCGCCCCGGAACAGCGGAACGACTCGTCCCGGACTCCCCCGCCGCGCCCGGGGTCCTCACGGCCGGACAGCGCGTACAGGGTGGTGTCGATGTCCGGGCAGATCCGCAGGCCGTGCAGGCGCAGGTCGCCGGCGGTGCCGGCCACCAGGGTCAGGCGGGACGGGCCGGCCGCCCGGGCCAGCAGCCGCCACAGCCGGGACGCGGCGGTGCCGCCCCCCAGGCCGACGATGCCGCTCACGTCAGGGCGCTTCCGGGGGCCAGGCGGTCTGGCGGGCGCTGGGCCACATGCGGCACATCTTAGATTGATCAGGGCAA
>DASWVA010000313.1:0-8419 GCA_036401415.1 Streptosporangiaceae bacterium | reverse complement strand
GCCTGCGATCTCGGCCACGGCCAGGTGCAGCCGGGTGTCGGCCTGCCGGTAGGCGGCGGGGCCGGCGCCCTCCACCGCGGCCAGGCTGGCCGTGAGCTCCTCCCGCTGCCGCCGGGACAGCGTGGCCCGGGCGGCGGTCTCGGCCGCGCCCGCCTCCACCACCCGCCGAAACGTCAGCGCGTCGGTGAGCAGGTCGCCCATGCCGCGCGCGGCCCGGGTCAGCTCACCGTGCGGGATCGGGTCCGGCTGGTAGGTGACGAACGTACCGCCGAACCGCCCGCGCCGGGTCTGCACGTACCCGGCCGCGGCCAGTTCCCGGAGCGCGTCCCGGACGGTGACCCGGCTGACCCCGAGCCGCCCGGCCAGCTCACGCTCGGGCGGCAGCTGGTCCCCGTGCCCGTGCACCCCCAGCCGGATGCCGTCCAGCAGGCGTTCCACGGTCTCCTCGAACGCGTTGCCCGTCCGCACCGGGCGGAACACCGCGTCGGTGATCGTGGATGACGCTTCCGGCACGGCGGAGCTGCCTCCCGGCTGGCTGCAGCGGCGGTTCCGGCTGCTCTCAATGGACCAAGAATAGACCGAGGATAACGAAACGGCCACGTCCAGCTCGCCGGGTGCGTACTCGCCCGGGGCGTCCGGCTCGCCCGGGGCGTCCGGCTCGCCCGGCGCGTGGTCGCCCGGCGCGCGGCGGGACCGGGCCACGGCGGCGGCCACCAGCGCGTCGAACAACCGCGGATCCCCGCCCTCCTCCGGATGCCACTGCACCCCGGCCGCGAAGCCCGCCGCGCTCCCGGTCACCTCGAGGCCCTCGACCGTGCCGTCGGCCGCCCACGCGGTGGCGGCCAGGCCGTCCCCGAGCTGGTCCACGGCCTGGTGGTGGTGAGTCGGGACGTCCAGCCACACCGGCCCGGCGCGGTCCGGACCAGGGTTACCGGCCAGGTCGCGGCCCAGCACCCGGCCCAGCGTCCCGGCCGGGCCGACCCGGACCAGGTGACGGCCGAACCCGCAGTCCGGCCCGGAGTGCTCCTCGTTCCCGACCACCTGCGGCAGGTGCTGGTGCAAGGTGCCGCCGCGGACCACGTTGAGCAGCTGGATGCCCCGGCGGATGGCCAGAAGGGGCACGGCACCGGCCAGCGCCGCGTCGAGCAGGGCCAGCTCCCAGCCGTCCCGCTCCTCGTTGGGCGCGCCGGTCTCCGGGTGCGGGCGGGCCGCGTACCGGGCCGGGTCGACGTCACCGCCGCCGGACACGATCAGGGCGTCCAGGTCCGCCACGGTCGCGGCCGCCTCGGCCGGGTCGCCGCCGGGGGGCAGCAGCACCGGCCGGCCGCCGCTGCGCCGCACCGAGTTCACGTAGGTCTGCGGGATCAGCGCGGCCGGCGCTGACCAGTCCCGCCATTGAGCCAGGTCGTTGTACGTCGAGATGCCGATCAACGGGCGCATGCTCACCTCAGGCCTCTTACCTTGGTCTTAACTTTCCCGCCCCGCGGATCAGCTCTGGCCCGGGCGAGCTGGTGCTAACGGTTTCGAAGGTACAAGCGTGGCGATCTGCTCGGCCAGCGGCCCGGGGGCCTCTTCGGCCATGTGATGCCCGGACTCGATCGGCGCGCCGGTGACATCGTCGGCCCAGGTCCGCCAGACTGCGACCACGTCGCCGTACAGCTCCACCATGTCGTCGCGGGTCGCCCACACCACCCGGGTCGGGCAGCCGATCCGCCGGCCGGCCTGCCGGTCGGCGTCGTCCGCCGCCCGGTCCGGCCCCAGCCCGGCCCGGTAGTCCTCGCACATGGCCAGCACGGTGGCCGGGTCGTGGATGGCCGCCTGGTAATCCGCCCAGTTCTCCTCGCCCATGACCGCCCGGTCGGCGTTGTGGTACCAGGCGTCCGGGTCGGCGCTGATCATCCGGTGGGCCTCGGTGGCCGGATTGCCCAGCCAGAACCAGTGGTACCAGGCGGTCGCGAACCGGGCATCGCAGCGGGCCAGGGCCTCGCCGATCGGCACCGCGTCCGCGATGAGCAGGTGGCTGACCGCCTCCGGGTGGTCCATGGCCAGCCGGAACGCCACGTAGGCCCCCCGGTCGTGCCCGGCCACGGCGAACCGCTCGTAGCCCAGTTCCCGCATCAGCCGCAGGCAGTCCGCGGCCATGGCCCGCTTGCTGTAGGTGGTGTGGTCGTCGGTGGCCGCCGGTTTGGCCGACCGGCCGTAGCCGCGCAGGTCCGGGCAGACCACGCTGTAGTTACCGGCCAGCAGCGGGGCGACCCGGTGCCAGGTCGTGTGGGTGCGCGGGTGCCCGTGCAGCAGCAGCACGGGATAGCCGGACCCGCCGTGCCGGACCCGCAGGGTCACCGGGCCGACGTCGATGTATTCCAGCACGAACTTCTCAAACACCACCCGCACCTCCCCGCAGGTCCAGCAGGCCCAGCAGCGCTGATCCGGGGCCATCGTTCAGGGTAGCCAGGTCGGAGCCGAACCCGGCCGGTGCCCGGTACCGGACCCGTGCCGAGGTGACCACGGACACGGCCGCGCTGCGCAGCAACCGGAACCCGTGGGCCTGCACCGACGCGACCAGCGCGTGGTCCTCCCCGGTCCGCAGCGGCGGGAACCCGCCCGCGGCCTGGTACGCGGCGGCGGTGAAGCCCAGGTTGGCCCCGTGCACGTGCGGATGCCAGTCCTGCCAGGTGCCGTACCGGCGGGCGAACTCCTGGACGGTGCTGTCGGCGTGCCCGGCCCAGTCGGCCACGGTGACCGTGCCCACCACCGCGTCCCAGCCCGCGTCGGCGTACCCGAGCTGGTCGGACAGCCAGTGCGCGGGCACCATCGAGTCCGCGTCGGTGGTGGCCAGCCACAGCGCGCCGGGGCCGGGCGCCGGCCCACTCCAGGCGGTCGTGCCGGGCCGGAGCAGCTCGGCCAGCCCTGCCGCCCGGGCCATCCCCACGTTCCGCACGGTCAGCGGGACGACCAGCGCGCCCGCGCGGCGGGCCACGGCGATGGTCCCATCCGTGCAGGCGTCGGCCGCGACCACGATCCGCACCCGCAGGCCGGGCCGTTCGGCTGCCGCGACCGTCACCGCCGCGGCCAGCGCGGCCAGGCACGCGGGCAGCAGTTCCTCCTCGTCGTGGGCGGGCACCACGACACCGACTGCTCCGGTCATGCAGCGGTTACCGGCGGTCTGGTCACGTCAGGCCTTCGGCCGCGGCCACCCACATCGCGCCCGGGTCGGCGCCCGGGCCGGCCCGCAGGAACACCTGGGCCAGGAAGTCAGGCTCGCGGTGGTCGGCGGCCAGGGTCAGCTCCGGCCGGGCCGCGATGGCCGCGTGCGCCTCGTCGCCGGTCTGCGGGTGGAACGGCACCGGCCACCGCCAGTGCACGGCCAGCAGCGTGCCGCCCGGTTCCAGCGCGTCCACGGCCAGGCCGATGGTGCGGGCCAGATCCCCATCGCTCAGGTAGTAGAGCAGCTCGGAGAACACGATCAGGTCGTACTGCCCCCCGGGGCCGGCGGACTCCGGCCACTCCCCGGGGAGCCGCCGCTGCTCCACCGTCACCTGCGGGAATCCGGCGGTCCGGGCCGCGGCTGCGGTCACCGCGGCGGCCACCCCGTCGCAGGCCAGCAGGGCGTCGCAGCGCGGGGCCAGCTGGGCGGTCAGGACCCCGACCGAACAGCCCGGTTCGAATGCGTTCTGGTACCGCGGCCACGGCAGCATGGCCGCGCTGACCGCGTACTTACGGCGTTCATACCAGCGGGAAGTGAAACCGTACGGGTCCGGCGAGCGCTCGTACAGCCCGTCGAAATACTCCGATTGGAGGGTGCCGGGTGGCCGCGTGGTCAACTGATCAGCACTTCCTGGTCGCGGATGAAGTGCGCCACCACCTCCGGCGGCAGCACCGCGGCCCGCTCGCCCGCACGGGGCCGCAACTGGCTGGTGAAGCAGTCGATCGCCGCCCGCTTGCGCCGGGCCACCCCGGGAGGCAGTGGCACCCGCGACGCCCGGTCCCACGGCACCCGGCAGTCCCGCGGGTGCGCCCAGTGCCAGGTCCAGATGGGGTAGGACAGCAGCTCGACCCCGCGTGCCCCGCAGGCGCCGGACGCCGCGCGCCCGGCCGCCTCATGGTCGGCGTGCAGGTCCCCGTCCCACGGGGCCAGGCACACGGCGAACCCGCTGACCAGCTCCGCGAGCCGGTCGCGCAACTCGGGCTCGCGCCGGGCCACCCCGGTGTCCGGCATCCGCAGCCGGACGATCTCCGCCGGGGCGCCCAGCTCCCGCAGCGCGGTCGTGGTCTCCTCGGCCCGGCATTCGGCCAGCTGATCGGCGGCCGCCTGGTCCATGCCCGGGTGCGACGCCTCGCCGTCGGTCACCGCCACCAGCCGGATCCGGGTTCCGGCGGCGGCCAGCACGGCCAGCGTCCCGCCCACGCCCAGCACCTCGTCGTCCGGGTGCGCGGCCACCACGACCACGCTCGGCCAGCTGCTCACCTCGATCACCGGAAGCTCGTGCAGCCGACCGGTGGACCGCCATTCCTCCTCCGCCGTGCCCGGCGCGTCGATCGGGTGCGGCCCGGTCGCCGTCACCAGCCACCGCCTTCTTTGGCCAGCAGCCGCCCCAGCTGCTCCAGGTCCTTCTCGGCGTGGTGCTGCCGCAGGTACACGGTGAGATCGGCCACCTGCCGGGCGTGCGCACCGTCGTGGCCCAGCGGTCCGGCCCCGAGCGCCCGCCCGACCCGGGTCAGGACGTCGGAGGCGACCGCCTCGGTCAGCGCGCGGACGCGCAGCGCCCGGGCGGCGCCGCCCTCTTTGCGGTCCAGCGGGTCGTCGTCGATCTCGTCGGCCGCCTGGTCCAGGGCAGCCTCCGCGCTGCGCAGCGCGATGTCCACCGCCCCCAGGTGGGCGAAACCATGCGACCCGATGTCCCGCTGCCAGGCCGCGGCCAGCAGCGGGCGGGCCACCCCGCGGGCACCGCCGTACCAGCAGGCGGCCACGCCGACCCCGCCGTGGCTGAAGCCTGGCCGGGCCACGTAGCCGCCCGGAGCTCCGACCGGTTCGGCGGCCACCTGGTCGAACCGTACGTCCAGCGTGTCGCTGCCCGCCATCCCGACCGCGGGCCAGGTGCCCGGCACCGGCTGGACGCCATCCGCCGCCAGGTCGGCCGCGAACAGCTGGACCCCGTCCGGGGTCGCCGCCGTGACCAGCACGTGGGTGCAGACCCGTGCCCCGGAGCAGTACTGCTTGGTCCCGTCCAGCCACCAGCGGCCGTCCCGCACCTGCGCGGACAGGCTCGGCCCGGGCGGCATCGCGGCCCACACGGCCCACCGGCTGCCCGCAGGCGGGGCCGGGCCATCCAGCTCGTCCAGGATGGCCAGCGCGTCCACGTGCCCCTCGGACAGCCGGGCCAGCGACAGATCGGTTTCGGCCAGCCCGGCCAGCGCGGCCCAGCGCACCCGGGTCCGCCCGTGCCCCGGCAACGGCAGGTCCAGCCGCCCTGAATCCACCGCGGCGGTGAAGGCGCGAGCGGTCTCTTCCCAGCTCGGCGGCAGGTCAGGCGCAGCGGTCACAGGCGGAGCTCTACCCAGCCGGGGCCGTTCCTACCAGCCAGGGCCCTAACCCGCTCCCGGCAGGCACACCTGAACGATGCCCTCCTGGACCCGGGTCTCGAAGGCGGGCTGGTCGGCGGTGGCCGGCCCGTGCACCACGGTGCCGTCGCTCACCCGGAACACGCTCCCGTGCCACGGGCAGGTGATGCACCGGTCCTCGCGGTCCCCGGCCAGTTCCCCGACCGACAGCTCCCCCTCGGACAGCTCCCCCTCCGACAGGGGCCCGGACATGTGCGAGCACTTGTTGGCCAGCACGTGCACCTGGCCGCCGTCCCGGAGCACGAACAGGGGTACTTCACCCAGCATGACCTTGACCGGGGCGCCCTGGGTCAGCTCCGCCAGCGGCAGCAGGTCCTGCCATCCCGGCTTGACCAGGTGCGGCGTCTCCTCGGCGTGGTTGGCCCCGCCCGCCTGCCGGTAGGAGATGTCGCCGCCCAGCACCCCGCCCACCGCCACCGCGGCCAGCCCCGCATACCCGAGCGCCTTGCCCAGCCCGGTTCGCTGGCGCGCCCGGGCCAGCAGCGAGCCGGTGTACAGCGCCATCGCCGTGCCGTTGGCGGCCGCGTGCACCACCCCGGTCCGCATCTGCTGCTCGTGCTGTTCGGACCAGTCGGCCCACCCCGCGATCGCGGCGGGCGCCGAGGCCAGCAGGCCCAGGCCGATCAGGTGCCCCGCGCCGTCCTCCCCGAGCGCGTCCAGGAACCCCGCCGACAGCCACGCTCCTACCGGCACCTGCACCAGCATCGGGTGCACCGGATGCCCCAGCCACACCCCATGCAGCGCGTCCCGTATCCGCCCCGGCGGCAGCTTGCGCATCACCTGCTGCATCGGCCCCACCACCCGGTCCAGCCCCTCGGCCCGCTCCAGCCGGTCACTCACCCGCACCCGCACAGCCACCCGCGCCACCTCTCACCGCCGTAGTGTTCGCCTCTGCACTACCCCCAGCGACCTGTTCACACGAGACCGAAGCTACCGATGTGCTCTGAGCGCCCCGGGAAGTCTTCGCTGGCCGCTGGGGCGGAGGTACGATCCGGTCGTGACCGGGCCGCCGAGCAGGAGAACCTTCCTGACCGCCGCGACCGCCGGGCTGGGTGTGGCCGCGGTGGCCGCGGCCGCCCATGGGGACGGGCTCCAGGTGCCCCCGCCCGGCCGGACCCCCGCGGTGACCGGGTACGCGCCGGACGGCACCGCGGGCCTGACCCGGGCCTTCCCGCTCACCCAGGTCAAGCTCCTGGCCGGAGCGTTCCAGCAGAACCAGCGGCGCAACACCGACTACCTGATGTTCCTCGACGCCGACCGGCTGCTGCGGTCCTTCCGGCTCAACTACGGTGTGCCGACCAGCGCGCCGCCCTGCGGTGGGTGGGAAGCCCCGCAGTCGCAGGTCCGGGGCCACAACACCGGTCACCTCATGTCGGGCCTGGCCCTGACCTGGGCCAGTACTGGAAACCGCGACGCCCGGGACAAAGGCCGCTACCTGGTCCGGGAACTCGCCGCCCTGCAGGGCCGGGCCGCCGCGGCCGGGTTCACCCCCGGGTACCTGTCGGCCTTCCCGGAGCAGGTGTTCGACCGGCTGGAGGCGGGGGAGCCGGTCTGGTCGCCGTACTACATGATCCACAAGTACCTGGCCGGGTTCATCGACCAGTACCAGCTGGCGGGCGACGAGACCGCGCTCGAGGCGGCCATCGGCCTGGCCGGCTGGGTGGGCTGGCGCACCGGGCGCCTGAGCTATGAGCACATGCAGCAGGTGCTGGAGACCGAGTACGGCGGCCTGCCCGAGTCGCTGGCCAACCTCTACCTGATCACCGGGGACGAGCAGTACCTGGTCACCGCCCAGCGGTTCTACCACGCCCGGGTGCTCGACCCGATGGTGCACGGCGAGGACCGGCTGGCCGGCCTGCAGGCCAACGTGACCACGCCCAAGGTCATCTCGTTCCTGCGAGTGGGGGAAGAGACCGGGAACGACCGCTACCGCGCGCTCGCGGTGAACTTCTGGGAGATGGTCGTCCGCCACCACGCCTACGTCATCGGCGGGGTCAGCGAGCACGAGCGCTTCAAGGCCCCGGGCGTGATCGGGGGCGCGCTGTCCAACTACACCTGCGAGAACTGCGTCACCTACAACCTGCTCAAGCTGACCCGGCTGCTGCTCTTCCACCAGCCGGACCGCACCGACCTGGCCGACTACTTCGAACGGGCGCTGTTCAACCAGATGCTGGGCGAGCAGGACCCGGACTCACCGCACGGGTTCAACATCTACTACACCGGCCTGTCCCCGGGCGCGTTCAAGCAGCAGCCGCTGAACTACTTCCCGGACGGTGACCCGGACGTCTACGCCACCGACTACGGCACGTTCACCTGTGACACCGCCACCGGGATGGAGACCCAGGCCAAGTTCGCCGACACGATCTACTCCCGGGACGGCCGCGGGATCTTCGTGCACCTGTTCCTGCCGTCCGAAGTCACCTGGACCGACCGGGCGATCACGCTCCGCCAGACGACCAGGTTCCCGGACGAACCGCGGACCCGCCTGGAGGTGACCCGCGGCCTGGCCCCGATGACCCTGCGGGTGCGCATTCCGGCCTGGGCCGCCGCGCCGCCGCGGGCCTGGCTGAACGGGCGGCCGCTGACCGTCACCGCCCGGGCCGGTGGCTGGCTGACCGTGGACCGGCTCTGGCGGCGCGGCGACGTCCTGGAGGTCGTGCTGCCCATGCGGCTGGAACTGACTCCCACCCCGGACCGGCCTGCGGTGCAGGCGGCCACCTACGGCCCGGTCGCGCTGGCCGGCGGCTACGGTACCGACGCCAGCACCAGCATGCCGCGGCTCGATCCGGCCTCGCTG
>DASWVA010000312.1:0-3163 GCA_036401415.1 Streptosporangiaceae bacterium | reverse complement strand
CACGACGAACGACTGGACCCGGGGCTGCCGCTCCGGGGTGAGCCTGATCTCCACCTGGGCCGTGCCGCGCTCGCCCGTCACCCACCAGCGGCAGTGCGCCGGCGTGTCCGACTCCGGGGGCCGCTGGGGGTCCTCGCGCAGTGGCCCGAGACGCTCGCGGATCAGCTGGATCCGGCGGCGGCGCTCGGGGAACGGCTGGTCCAGCGGGACGTTGCCGGAGAACAGCTTCTCGGCGGTGGCGTCGTCCCACGACTGGAGCAGGCCGCCGATCTCCTCACGGGCCGCGACCGTGGCGGGCCACGGGGCAGGCTGGGGCGCGAGAGCCAGCCCGCGTTCGGCGGCCGGGGAACCGCTGACGGTGCCGGGTGCGATCCGCCGGGCCCGCTGCCGCAGCACCGTGGTCAGGATCCGCGCGGCCACCGAGCCCACGGCTGCGTACGTGCCGTTGGCGAGGACGATCACGCCGGTGCCGGTGGCCGGGTGCCAGCGCATGTTGCTGCCGAAGCCCGGGTAGCCTCCGCTGTGGTGCACGATCCGGCCCCACACCGGGTTCTCCTCCACGAACAGGCCGAACCCGTAATTGCTGGTGGCGCCGCTGCCGGGTAGTGGCGAGGGGCCGCGCAGCGGGCCGGTGGCCACCTGCGGGAGCTGCATCTCGCGGCGGCTGGCCCGGGCCAGCGGGTGCGGGCCGCCGGTGGCCACGTCGCCGGGCGGCCAGGCCGCGGCGAAGCCGGATACCCAGCGGGCCAGGTCCCGGACACTGCTGAACGCCCCGCCCATGGGGGCGAACGCGCCATCGGGTGCCATCGGGAGCTCCGCCCAGGCGCCGCCGTCACGCTGGTGGCCGGACGCGAGTACATCCGGGGCGAACCCGCTGGCCTCGTACCCGGTCTGGGTCAGGCCGAGCGGGTTCAGGATCCGGGTTCTGATCACGTCGGCGTAGGGTGCGCCGGTGACCGCGGAGATGACCCGGCCGAGGATCGCGTAGCCGAGGTTGGAGTATTCGAACCGGGTGCCGGGCGCCCAGGCGAAGCTGACGCCCGAAGCGAGGAAATTAGAGAACTCCGGCAGCGGAGTGCCCTGCTCCCGGTCCCCCCACGGGTCGTCAGTGGGGAAGCCCGCGGTCATGGTGAGCAGGTGCCGGATCCGCACCCGCTGGGCGTCGGGGGTGACGGGGGGCCAGTCGCGCAGCTCGGGGACGTACTCTTCGGCCAGGTCGTCGAGGCGGAGCGCGCCCTCGTCGCGCAGGGCCAGCACCATGGTGGCGGTGAAGCTCTTGGTCATCGACGCGATGCGGAACACCGTGCCGGCGTCCGGGGCGGGGCCGCCGGCCCGGCGCTCCCCCAGCCCGCCGGTGTGCACCAGCTGTCCCCCGGCCACCACGCCGTAGGCGATGCCCGGCGGGCCGCCACTCCGCTGGTAGCTCTCGGCCAGCGCGTCCACCGGGTCCAGATCCGCACTGACCAGTTCCTGCCCTGCCATGGGCGCTCCTCCCGACACGATCGCAGTGGCCAGTCTCTCAAGGGCGGGACGGTGCCCGTGGCCCGGACGGGCGGGTAACCCGGATATGTCGCGGAGGTTTCAATCGCCGCCGGGCGCGTGTCATCATCTGAGTGTCCGGGGACGCCGCAGGGGCGCCTCGAGACGTGGAGGTTCCTCATGAAACAGCAGGCAGAAGGCTCGGAGGCGGCCGCTACCGGAGAGCGGACCAGCACCAGAGCCGCGGAGCCGCTGTACGGCGGCGCGGGCACCCGGCGGGTCACCGTACGCGACATCGCCGCGGCCAAGGAGCGCGGCGAGAGGTGGCCGATGCTCACCGCCTACGACGCGCTCACCGCACGCATCTTCGACGAAGCGGGCATCCCGGTGCTGCTGGTCGGCGACTCGGCCGCGATGGTCGTGTTCGGGCACGAGACCACGATCCCGGTCACCCTCGATGACCTGATCCCGCTGACCGCGGCGGTGGTGCGCGGCACCAGCCGGGCCATGGTCGTCGCGGACCTGCCGTTCGGCTCCTACCAGGCGTCCTCCCGGGACGCGCTCGGCGCGGCCACCCGGTTCCTGAAGGAGTCCGGCGCGCACGCTATCAAGCTGGAAGGCGGCCGGCGCATCGCCCGCCAGGTCGAGGACCTGGTCGCGGCCGGGGTCCCGGTCATGGCCCACCTGGGCCTGACCCCGCAGTCGGTGCACGCGTTCGGCGGCTACCGGGTGCAGGGCCGCGGTGAGGACGGCGAGCGGCTGCTGCAGGACGCCAAGACGCTTGAGTCGGCGGGCGCGTTCGCGGTCGTGCTCGAGTGCGTGCCGGCGGCGCTCGCGGCCCGGGTGACCGAGTCCCTGTCCATCCCGACCATCGGCATCGGCGCCGGTGCGCGGTGTGACGCGCAGGTTCTGGTGTGGCAGGACATGGCGGGCCTGTCGCCGCGGACACCAAAGTTCGTCCGGCAGTACGCCGACGTCGGGTCGGTGCTCCGCGACGCGGCCTCGGCGTACGCGCGGGACGTCGTGTCGGGCAGCTTCCCCGGACCGGACGAGTCCTACTACTGACCGGTGCTGGAATCCCCGGCCGGGAGTGACCCGGCCGGGGGCCGTCTTACATTGGGAACATGTACGTACCCGCGCACTTTGCCATGGACGACGCTCAGGTGCATCAGCTACTGGCGCACCACGGCGCGGCCGACCTGATCACGGTCACCGACCAGGGCCTGCTGGCGACCATGCTGCCGTTCGTGTTCGACCCGTCGGCCGGCCCGCACGGCGCGCTGCTCGGTCACCTGGCCCGGAACAACGACCAGTGGCGGGTCCCCGCCCACGGTGAGTCGCTGGTCATCGTGCGGGGGGCCGACGCCTACATCTCCCCCGGCTGGTACCAGTCCAAGCGGGACCACGGCCGGGTGGTGCCGACCTGGAACTACCTCACCGCCCACGTGTACGGGCGGCTCGTGGTGCACGACGACCCTGCCTGGGTCGAAGACCTGGTCCGGCGGCTCACGGCCAAGCACGAAGCCCGGATGGCCGAGCCGTGGTCGGTCGACGACGCCCCGGCGCCGTTCGTGGCCGGTCAGCTCCGGGCCATCGTCGGCGTCGAACTGGCCATCACCCGGATCGAGGCCAAGGCCAAGCTCAGCCAGAACCGGCCGGAGGCCGACGTGGCCGGGGTGGTGGC
>DASWVA010000311.1:0-2916 GCA_036401415.1 Streptosporangiaceae bacterium | reverse complement strand
AGGGTGGTCTCCACGACGTGGTCGCTCAGGCCGACCGCCGACGGGCAGTCCCGCTGGCGCACCCCCATCTCCATGGTGGCGATCACCACGCCGTCGGCACCAAGCCGCTCGACGTCATTTTCCAGCTGGCGCCGGGCGTCGAGCCGGGACTGGCTGACCAATTCGGTCCAGCCGGTGACCTCGGCGTTGCCCGAGCCCCAGCGCATCTGGCGGCTGGTCTGGCGGTCATTGTGCCGCGACCTGATCGAGACACCGAGCACGAGCCCGGCGGGCACCCAGCCCGCCACCACCAGTTTGGCGAATCCCTGCCCGGACACCTCAGCGGTGAACGGCACCGGTGGCCGCTGCACGGCATCCCGGGCCCGGACGGCGGTGCCGATGGCCGTGCACTGCGGCCCCCCGAGAGGAAACGACCCCCGGGTCAGCCGGACACCGACCACGCCGTGCCCGCCAAGCTCAGCGCACTCGGTGGCCATCCGGCCGACAGCCGTGCGCCGCGCCAGGTCCATGGTCTGCACCAGCGGGCCGAACGACCCGGGGCAGGTGTATCTGCTGTCGGATCCGGCGCTGTAGACGGCCGCACCGAGCACCTGCCCGACCGGTTCGAAGCCCACGCTGGCCAGGGCGGCGAATTCGTCCGTGGTCAGCGCAGACCCCCACGTCCCACTGCGGGGTCCCCGGGCCGGCATCGCCTAGATGACGGCGCGGATGCGGCGGAGCACTTCTTCATCGCCGAGGGCGGCGGAGATCTGGGCCAGGTCGGGACTGTGCGGGGTCCCGGTGAGCAGCACCCGGATGACCTGGGAGGCTTCGCGGATCGAGCCGGGGTAGGCGTCCGGGTTCTGCTTGTAGGCCTTGTTGCTGGGGGCGAAACCCAGCTGGGTGGCGAGCTCGCGGATCTGGCTGAACCACTGCGACAGGTCCTCGCCGGGCGGCTGGTACCGGCCGGCGAAGGTGGAAGCCACCTGGCGGACCAGCGCCGCATCCAGGCCGCCGAACCGGGCGTCGGCGGCGTCGGCGACAGGTTCGAAGATCTGCGGGAAGAAGTACCCGTAGACCGGGCGGAAGTCAGCCCACTTGCGCAGGTCCTTGCGGGGGTTGGGCACGTCCCCCCGCTCGATGGCCAGGGCGCGCTGGGCCAGGTCCGGCTCGGCCTCCACGATCCCGGCCAGCTCGGGGTCGAAGGCGGTGGCCCAGGTGCTGACCTGGGCCGCGATGGCGGCTCCGCTCTGGGTGGCGATGTAGTCTGCGCTGATGTCGTCCAGCTTGACCAGGTCGACCAGGGCCCCGGCCGCGTTGAAGTCGGACAGCTGGAGGGGGGCAGCCAGCGCCTCGGGCAGCGGCAGCTCGGCCAGCCGCCCGTTGGCCAGGCCGCGCAGGTAGTACTGGACCGCCTCGGCCGGGTAGCCCTGCTCGATGTAGTAACCGACGCTGGCTTCGGGGTCCTTCCGCTTGGACAGCTTGCGGCGGCTGCTGCCGTCCTGCTTCATCAGCGGGGCGACGTGCGCGTACCGGATCGGGTCAAAGCCCAGCGCGTCGAACAGCTGCAGGTGCAGCGGCACCGAGGACAGCCACTCGTCGCCGCGGACGACCAGGGTGATCCGCATCAGGTGGTCGTCCACGGCGTGCGCGAAGTGATAGGTCGGCAGCCGCAGAGGCTGGTCGCTGCTCTTCAGGATGACCGCGTCATTGCGGTTGTCGTCCGCGCTCAGGTCACCGCGGATGGCGTCGGTGAAACTGATCCGCCCGCCGGACAGACCCGGGGACCGGAATCGCACCACGTACGGGTCACCGGCCGCCAGCCGCTCCTCCACCTGCTCCCCGGGCGCATCCCGCCAGGTGGCCCACTTGCCGTAGTAGCCCGGCAGCGCCCCGGCCGCCCGCTGCCGGGCGGTGATCTCCTCCAGCTCGGCTTTGGAGGAGAAGTCCAGGTAGGCGTGGTCTCCGCGGAGCAGCTCGCGCACGTAGGTCAGGTAGATCCCGGCCCGGCTGGATTGCACGTAGGGGCCGTAGCTCCCGCTCAGGTCGTCTTCGGTGGGGCTGATCGTGAAGTACGTCAGCGCGTCCGCGAACTGCTCGACGGCGCCCTCGGTGACCCGGGCCTGGTCGGTGTCCTCGATCCGCAGCAGGTACCGGCCACCGGACCGGCCCGCCAGGTCCGCGTCGATGATCGCCACGTACACCCCGCCGATGTGCAGGTATCCGGTGGGGCTGGGCGAGAACCGGGTGACTTCGGCCCCGGCCGGGAGGTCGCGCGGCGGGTACCGCTCCTCCCAGTGGTCCGGGCCGGGCAGGTCTTCGGGGAACAACGAGTCGATCAGTTCAGGGCTCAGCATCGGGGGGCAACTCCATCAGCGGTAGCGACAGGCCAGCCTACCGCTCGGCCCACCGTTCCAGGGCCCCCACCGTCGACGGCCGGGCCGCCCGGCCCGGGCCGCCGGTAACACCTTGATATCCCGGTATGTCGGTCGTTGTATGCCCGGCCCGGACCCGGCAGAGTGAGCCCCGGCGGTTCGTCGCGGCGGTAAAACGCACGCCGCAGCCTCATTCCTTCCAACCCCTCACAGACACCAGGAACACGATGGACCACGTCATCCCCCGCAGGCTCGCCCAGGTCCCGTCCGCGGCCGCCCGGCCGTTCGTACTGTTCGCGGCCCTGTTCATGTCCGGGCTGCGGCTGTTCCGGCCTGCCGGTCCGGACCAGTCCGCCCCGGCGCCCACCGGTGAGGTCCCCGGGGCCGACGAGACTAACGAGGCGTGGGCCACGGCCGTGGCCGAGGAGAGTTCCGTTCTGACCTGCGAACCGACGATCCCGACGGTGCCGGTCACCTTCACGTTGCCGGGTGAGGTCGGCGCGGGCGACGTGGCCCTGTGCGCGGACTTCAACGGCTGGACGGCAGGCAGCATCCCGCTGAA
>DASWVA010000310.1:0-3100 GCA_036401415.1 Streptosporangiaceae bacterium | reverse complement strand
GCCGGTTGTCGATGTCCACCCAGTTCTGCGGCATGGGCGGCGCCACCCGGCCGAAGCACGCGAACGGGACCCGGCGGTCGGCCAGGAACGCGATCCGCGGGTCGTCCTGGCTCACCGAGGCCAGCACGAACCCGTCCACGGACCGGGTCCAGACCAGGTCGTCGATGGAGCCCAGGTCGGCCCCGGAGCTGGTGGTGACCAGCACCTGGTGGTCCCGGGCCCGGGCCGCGGTGACCAGGAACCTGAGGAACTCCAGCATGATCAGGTTGTCCGGCTCGAACTCGCGGTCCGGGATGGAGTAGGCGATCCGGTAGGTGCGGCCCGAGCGCAGGCTGGCCGCCCCCGTGTGCGGCTTGTAGCCCAGTTCCCCGATCGCGGCCACCACCCGGTCCCGGGTGGTGCTGGCCAGCCGTCCGCGGCCCCGGACCACGTTGGACACCGTCTGCCGTGACACTCCGGCGGCCCGGGCCACGTCGTCGATCGTGGCCCGGGCGACAGGCACCGGCGGCTCTGCGGGCCGCCCTGGTTCGGGAATCGGCATCTCTGCCATCTTGACAGAGGCACCGGCGAAAGCGTGACCCAGATCACGCCGGCCCACCGACCGGGACCGGGCCGGCCCGGCCCGGCCCGGACACGGGCCGCGGTCAGCCTGCCAGCAGTGAGATCGCCATCTCTTCCACGGCCAGCAGGGGCGCGACGCTCGCCGCGAGACGCTCCCGGCAGCGCATGATGGCTTCGATCCGGTGCAGCGTCGCCTCGGGACTGGACGCCGAGGCCAGCTGGTGCAGGTCGGCCTCGTGGTCGGAGTTGGCCAGCTCCACCCCGGCCCGGGCCTGGATCATGAGCACGTCCCGGTAGAACCCGGCCAGGTCGAGCAGGGCCCGGTCCAGGCTGTCCCGCTTGAGCCGGGTGGCCCGGGACTTCTGGCGGTCCTCCAGGTCACGCAGGGCGCCGGCCGCGCCGCGCATGGCCTTGGCCACCCCCTTCCCGGTCGAGCCCTCGCCGAACGCCTGGCGCAGGGCGTCCCGCTCAGGTTCGTCGAGCTCGCCGGTCACCGCCTTGGCCTCGTCCTCAGCCGTCTTGACCAGGGCCGCCGCCGCCGCCAGGGCCGGCCCGAGGGACGTCGCCCGCAGCGGCACGGCCAGCACCTGCTCGCGGCGGCTGCGGGCCTCCGGATCGGTGGCCAGCCGCCGGGCCCGGCCGACATGCCCCTGGGCGGCACGGGCGGCGGCCAGCGCCGGGCCCGGGGCGATGCCGTCCCGCGCCGTCAGCACGCCGGCCACCGCCGCCGAGGACGGCACCCGCAAGGTGACCACCCGGCAACGGGAACGGATGGTGGTGACCAGGTCTTCCGCGGACGGTGCGCACAGCAGCCAGACCGTCCGCGGGGCGGGTTCCTCGATGGCCTTGAGCAGGGCGTTGGCCGCCTGCTCGGTGCACCGGTCGGCGTCTTCGAACAGCACCACCCGCCAGCGGCCCCCGGACGGCGCCCCGGCCGCCCGCAGCACCAGGTCGCGGGTCTGCTTGACCCCGTAGGACAGCCCGTCCGGGCGGACCACCAGGAGGTCGGCGTGCGTACCCGCGTGCACCTGGCGGCACGCGGCGCAGCGCTGGCCGGGCCCGCAGCCGCCGTCCGGGCACAGCAGCGCGGCCGCGAAGGCCCGGGCGGCTACCGAGCGGCCGGAGCCGGCGGGCCCGGTGAACAGCCAGGCGTGGGTCATCCCGCCCGCCGCGCGCCGTTCACCGGCCAGCAGCCGCGAGGCTGCGCCGGCCGCCTGGCGCAGCTGGGCCACGACGATGTCCTGCCCGGCCAGATCCGCGAACGCTTCCGGCCCGGTCTCCCCGGGCATCAGGACCTCCGCTGGGAGGTCGCCGGCATGACGTCACCGGTGATGGCCGGGAACGACCCGGTGTCGGCCTCGGAGACCACGGGCACCGGGTCGGGCAGCAGGTCGCGTAGCCGGTCCTTGATCTCGGCGGTCAGCTCAGCCGCCGGGCGGGTGGCGTCGAGGACCAGGTAACGCTCGGGTTCCCGCCGGGCCAGGCCGAGGAAGCCGGCCCGGACCCGGTCGTGGAACTCGGACGGCTCGGCTTCCAGCCGGTCCATGGAGCGGGTCCGCCGTCCCAGCCCGGCCTGGGGCGGGAGGTCGAGCAGGATGGTCAGGTCGGGCACCAGGCCGCCGGTGGCCCAGCGGCTCAGCCAGGCGACGTCCTGCGCCCGGAGCCCGCGGGCCACACCCTGGTAGGCCAGGGACGAGTCGACGTACCGGTCGGTGATGACCACCGCACTGCGGGTCAGCGCCGGGCCGATCACCTCGGCCACGTGCTGGGCCCGGTCCGCGGCGTACATCAGCGCCTCGGCCCGTGCTGACATGCCCGCGTGCGCGGTGTCCAGCAGCAGGGCGCGCAACCGCATGCCGACCTTGGTCGCCCCGGGCTCCCGGGTGGTCACCACGTCGTAGCCGAGGTCCCGCAGCCAGATGGCCAGCATCCGCGCCTGGGTGGTCTTGCCCGCACCCTCACCGCCCTCCAGCGCGATGAACAGGCCGTGGTGCCCGGCGGCGGCGTCGTCCAGGTCGGCCGTCCCGGTCTCGCCGGGCCGCGCGGCGATCGGGTCGCCCTTGATCGCGGCCCGCAGGTCATCGCGCAGCGGCATGCCCGGGCGGTCATCCAGCTGCCGGTAGGCGCGGGCCCCCAGCAGCACGGCGGCCAGCGCGGCCAGCAGCAGGACCAGGTTCTGCCCCGCTGACGGGTATGCCACGTCGCCGACTCTGACGTTGCCGGAGCCGGTCAGGGCGCGGATCAGCTCGGTGAGCGCCTGGGACAGGAACGGGGCCACCGCGACGAC
Organism: Streptosporangiaceae bacterium; assembly: GCA_036401415.1. GTDB lineage: Bacteria > Actinomycetota > Actinomycetes > Streptosporangiales > Streptosporangiaceae > Bog-532. Next base: position 252 of record DASWVA010000310.1, on the reverse strand, counting down.
CAGGAACAGGAGGACCTGGGGGGCGACGGCGAAGAAGGCGAGCACCCGCCCCCGGGTGCCGTCGTCGACCTGGTGACCGACGATGGCGAAGCCGGCGGCGCAGGCGGTACCGGCCATCGCGCCGGTGACCACGACCAGGAACGTGACGATGACCAGGTTGGGCACCAGCGCGATGATGACCAGCGGGACCGCCGCCGACACGACGGCCACGCCGAACAGCCGCCGCCGGCTGAAGTCCCTGAGGAACCGCGT
>DASWVA010000309.1:0-5013 GCA_036401415.1 Streptosporangiaceae bacterium | reverse complement strand
GCCCGCGGCCTGGAACCTGCCGACGTAGGAGTCCATCCGGCCCGCCGTGGTCGGCCCGAACGACCCGGACGCGTAGCCCGACGGCGTCTTGGCCGGGCCGGCGTAGTACACCGCGTGGTCGCGCAGGTAGTCCGGCATCGGCTCGCCCGCGTCCAGCCGTTCGGCGATCTTGGCGTGGGCGATGTCCCGGGCCACCACCAGCGGCCCGGACAGTGACAACCGGGTCCGGATCGGGTATCTGGCCAGCTCGGCCCGGATCTCGGCCATCGGCCGGTTCAGGTCGATCTGGACCACTTCCGCCGACGTGTCGGTGCCGGTGGGGTCGGGCAGGTACTGAGCCGGGTCGGTCTCCAGCTGCTCCAGGAACACCCCCTCCGGGGTGATCTTGCCCAGCGCCTGCCGGTCGGCCGAGCAGGACACCGCGATGGCGATCGGCAGCGACGCGCCGTGCCGGGGCAGCCGGATGACCCGCGCGTCGTGGCAGAAGTACTTGCCGCCGAACTGGGCGCCGATGCCGATCCGCCGGGTCAGCTCCAGCACCTGCTGCTCGAGTTCGAGGTCGCGGAAGCCGTGGGCCAGCAGCGAGCCTTCCTTGGGCAGGCTGTCCAGGTAGCGCGCCGACGCGTACTTGGCGGTCTTCAGCGCGAACTCGGCGCTGGTCCCGCCGACCACGATGGCCAGGTGGTACGGCGGGCAGGCGGACGTGCCCAGGGACCGGATCTTCTCCTCCAGGAACTGGAGCATCCGGTCCGGGTTCAGCACCGCCTTGGTCTGCTGGTACAGGAACGACTTGTTGGCCGACCCGCCGCCCTTGGCCATGAACAGGAACTTGTAGGCGTTCCCGTCGGTGGCGTACAGCTCGACCTGGGCGGGCAGGTTGCTGCCGGTGTTCTTCTCGTCCCACATGGTCAGCGGGGCCAGCTGGGAGTAGCGCAGGTTCAGCGTGGTGTAAGCGTCGTACACGCCCCGCGCGATGTGCTCCTCGTCACGCCCGGCCGTGAGCACATGCTGGCCGCGCTTGCCCATCACGATCGCGGTTCCGGTGTCCTGGCACATCGGCAGCACCCCGCCCGCGGCGACACAGGCGTTCTTGAGCAGGTCGCGCGCCACGTAGCGGTCGTTCGGGCTAGCCTCGGGATCGTCAAGGATGGAACGGAGCTGGCCCAGGTGGCCGGGCCGCAGCAGATGCGCGATGTCGTGCATGGCGGTGCTGGCCAGCAGGGTCAGGGCCTGCGGTTCGACCTCCGTGAACGTGGAGCCGAACGCCTGCCGGGTGCGGACGCCCGCCGTGCTCAGCAGCCGGTAGGGGGTGTCGTCGTCACCAAGGGGCAGCAGGTCCGAGTAGCCGAATTCGGGCATGGGGGAGGGTCCTCACCGGTTGATCGTCTCTCGCACCAGCTTAGGCGGCTGGCGCGGGCCACGGGCCGGTCACAATAGCGGACGAATCACCTGCACGTTCGCTCACCGGGGGCGGCCTTTCATTAAGATTTGCCGCGCGGCAAACGTGGGACAGTCGGGTCACGAAGCGGAGGACATGGACGTGAGTTCAGGCCAGGCGATCGCGGCGGCCGCGCAGACGCTGGCCGCGTTCCCGGTGCGCAGCGACGTGGACCTGATGGTCGTGCGCGAGGCCGCCCGGGCCGCCGCCGCGGCAGCCGGCTTCAGCCTGGTCGACCAGACCAAGCTGGTCACCGCGGTGAGCGAGCTGGCCCGCAACGCCGTGGTGCACGGCGGCGGGGGCGAGGTCCGCATCGGTTCCATGCGGGAGGGCACGCTGCGCGGGGTCCGGCTGGTCGTGTCCGACCAGGGCCCGGGAATCGCCGACATCGAGCAGGCTCTGACCGACGGGCACACCACCGGCCGCGGCCTGGGCCTGGGCCTGGGCGGGGCCCGGCGGCTGGTCGACGAGTTCAGCATCGAGTCGGCCCCGGGCGACGGCACCACGGTCACCATCGCCATGTGGGCGGTGCCCGGCCCGGCCCCGATCCGCTCCCGGACGCACCTGCGGCCATGACCGGGGAGTTCCTCTTCCAGACCGGTACCAGCGGCGCCCGGGACGGCCCGGCCCAGCTCTGCGCCCGCCTGGCCACGTCCCTGACCATGGCAGCAGCCGGCCCGGAGGAGCGGAACCACGCGGTGGCCGCATTGTGGTCCCGGCTGCGCGACGGCGCACCGGCCCGGGTCGCCTGCCAGCTGATCCACGCCGACGGGTACCGCCTGGCCGTGCTGACCGTGGACGACGAGGTCCTGGCCGAAGTCCGGTTGCCCACCGGGCTGCGGCCCACGGGGGCGCCGGAGGCCGTCCCGGCCCTGCTCGACATCGTGGCCGACCAGGACGCCGCCCTCAGCCGCCACCGGCAGGAGCTGGAGAGCACGGACCAGGGGGTGCTCGCCCTGCACGCGGAACTGGCCGACCAGGCCGAGCAGCTCACCCGGAGCGGCGAACGCCAGCGTGAGCTGCTGGAGACCGAGCAGGCCGCCCGGGCCGCCGCCGAGGCGGCGCGGGGTGCGGCCGAGGCCGCCCGGTCCCGGCTGGCCTATCTCAGCCACGTCGGGGCCGTGCTCGGCGCGTCCCTGGACCACCGGCAGGTGCTGTCCCGGCTGTCGACCCTGCTCGTGCCCCGGTTCGCCGACCAGGCCGAGGTCTGGCTGGTGGCCGAGCACGGTGAGCTGGAGCTCCACGGCGCGCCGCCCGTCCTGCCCGGCGAGCCGGTGGAGCCCGCCGCGCCACCGGTGGTGCGCCGCGTCCGGGCGTCCCGGCGGGCTGAGCAGCTGCCCCCGGCCGGCGGTCCCGGCGACCACGGGATGCTGGCCGTCCCACTGGTCTCGCTGGGCACGGTGCTCGGCGTGCTCACCGTCACTCCGCGGGGCCGCCCGTTCGCCCACGACGACGTGGTGATCGTCTCTGAGACCGCGGGCCGGGCCGCCGCCGCCCTGGCCAACGCGCTCCGCTTCGAGCAGGAGCGTGAGGTTGCCGAGCAACTGCAGCACGCGATGCTGACCAAGCTGCCGACCGGCCCCGGCGCGGACTGCGCGGCCCGCTACCTGCCCGCCGTCATCGGCCTGAACGTCGGCGGTGACTGGTACGACGCCTATCACCGGCCGGACGGCACGCTGGTGCTCGCGGTCGGTGACGTGGCCGGGCACGGGCTGGCCGCGGCCACGCTGATGGGCCAGCTGCGCACGGCCATGCGCGCCTACGCCATCGACCTGGCCGACCCGGGTGAGGTGCTGACCCGGCTGCACAGGCTGATCCGGCACCTGGATCCCGACCACTGCGCCACCGCGATCCTGGCCATGGTGACCCCGGACGGCCAGATGAGCCTGGCCACGGCCGGCCACCCGCCGCCGCTGCTGCGCGGCACCGACGGCTCCGTGCAGCGGCTGGAGCACCCGGGCCCCATGCTCGGCCTGCCCATCAACCACACCTACGTGGCCACCACGGTGCTCCTGGACCCGGGTGCCACGCTGCTGTTCTACACCGACGGGCTGATCGAGCGGCGCGACGCCGTCCTCGACGTGGGGATCGAGCGGCTCGCGGTGGCGTTCGGGGCGGCGGCCGGCGGCCCGGAGCAGATCGCCGACACCGTGTGCGAGGTCATGCTCGCCGACAGCCGCCGCGACGACGACACCTGCCTGCTGATCTGCCGGCTGACGCCGGAACGGGTCAGCGAGGGCGGCCTCCCGGGGCCCGGGACGCCGGACCCGGCGCGGTGAGCGTCAGGCGGATATGGAGAACGGGATGCCGCCCGGCCCGGTGTCCTGCTGGCCGCCTCCGCCGGGCCAGGCCTGGCTGAGCCCCTCCGGTTCGGCCGCGCGCTGGAAGGCGGCCAGGCCCTGGGCCAGATCTTCCCGGCCGGACGGCGTCATCGTGCCCAGCACCCGGGCGATCAGCTCCTGGCGGCGGGCGCGGGCCTGTTCCAGCAGCGCTGCACCCTCGGGGGTGAGGCGCAAGCTGACGACCCGCCGGCTGGCGCGCCCGGTGTCCCGGATGAGCAGGCCGGCTGCTTCCAGCCGGTCGCAGAGCCGGCTGGCCGACGACGGAAGCGCGCTGAGAGCCTCCGCGAGCTGGCTCAGGTTCAGCTCGCCGTACCGGCCCACCGCCGTCAGGGCCCGCAGCTGGGTGGGCGGCACGCGGACGTCCAGCGACTCCGCGACGTGCGCCCAGATTCCCACCAGGGCTTCGGCGGCTATCTCCACCTCGGCCGCCGCCCTCACCTTGGCCGCCGCCCGCTGCGCGGCCGCGGGCTCAGCCCTGTGCGAGGCCATGGGTCCACTCTTGCACACTCCGGCGCTGTGGAGCACCCGCCTGACCGGCCGGTCCCATTGGGGTGACAGGTCACCTGAAGTCATGACTGATGACCGGTGACCGTCCTTGTATTGTGACGCCATGCGGCGGCGTCGCGCCGCGCGGCGCCCCCGTCCGCGCGAGTCCGCTCGCCACCCGGTGCCCCCGTCCGCGTGTGGCTGAGCAGGCGGCGCCGCCGCGGCAACTTCTTGCGGGTACCCAGGCGCGGAGCAGCACGGCCCCCAGGGCGGCGCTGTAGAGCACTCCCGCGGCCAGGCCGATGATCGCCACCTCCCGGTGCGACCAGCCGGTGGCCTGGCTCGCGAAGGACGCGGCCGCGTCGAAGTCGGTGTAGCCGATGGCCCAGCCGACCGGTTCGCGGGACGGCAACGGCAGCTGCTGGAACGCCTGCGCGAACTGCCAGGCAAGGTCGCCGGCCCAGCAGATCAGCGCGAGCTCCGTGAGCAGCCGTCACGCTAGAGGAAGGGTCACCCCTTGGCCAGCCGGGGCAGCAGCATGGCCGCGGCGGCGATGGCGGCCACCGTCGCCCCGGCCAGGACGCCCAGGTCCAGGCCCAGGTTGGTGGGGATGCCGATCAGCAGCCCGCGCAGGGCGTCGACTTCGTACGACAGCGGGTTGAACCGGGTGATGGCCTGCAACCAGCCCGGCATCACCTGCACCGGGTAGAGCGCACTGGAGCTGAAGAACAGCGGCATGGTGATGGC
>DASWVA010000308.1:0-1550 GCA_036401415.1 Streptosporangiaceae bacterium | reverse complement strand
CGGCTCGCCGCAGCCCGCGGCGGCTGGCGTCAGAACGCCTGGCCCACTTAGGCTCGCGGCATGAAGGTTGCTGTGATCAAGGAGGACGCGCCGGGGGAACGGCGCGTGGCCCTGGTGCCGGAGACCGTGCCCAAGCTCCTGGGCGCCGGGGCGCAGGTCATGGTGGAAGCGGGCGCGGGTGAGGCGGCCTGGTTCCCCGACAGCGCCTACGCCGAGGCGGGCGCGACCATCGCCAGCCGCCCCGAACTCTGCGATCAGGCCGACGTCATCCTGGCCGTCACCCGGCCCGCCGCCCCCACGGTGTCCCGGCTGCACGCCGGGCAGGCGCTGTTCGGCCTGCTGGCCCCGCTGACCAACCCGGAGCTGGCCCGGGCCCTCGCGGACCAGGGCGTCACCGCGGTCAGCCTGGACGGCCTGCCCCGCACCTTGTCCCGGGCCCAGCCGATGGACGCGCTCAGCTCCCAGGCCAACGTGGCCGGGTACAAAGCCGTGCTGGTCGCGGCCGAGGCGTACGGGCGGTTCTTCCCGATGCTGATCACCGCGGCGGGCACCGCCCGGCCGGCCCGGCTGCTGGTCCTGGGGGCCGGGGTGGCCGGGCTGCAGGCCATCGGCACGGCCCGCAGGCTGGGTGCCGTGGTCAGCGGGTACGACGTCCGGCCCGCGACCAGGACGGAGGTCGAGTCGGTCGGGGCCACGTTCATCGAGCTGACCGGGGCGGTGTCTGCTGCCGGCGAGGGCGGGTACGCCCGCCAGCTGACCGACAGCGAGCGGCGCGCCCAGCAGGACGAGCTGGCCGGCCACATCGCCCGGCACGACATCGTCATCACCACCGCCCAGGTACCCGGACGGCGGCCGCCGCAGCTGGTCACCGAGGACGCGCTGAAGGCCATGCTCCCCGGATCGGTGCTGGTCGACATGGGCGCCAGCGCCCTGGGCGGCAACGTGGCCGGGTCCGCGCCGGGCCAGACGATCGTGACCGGCGAAGGGATCACGATCATCGGCGCGGACAACCTGCCGGCCACCGTGCCCACCGCCGCCTCGAACGCCTACTCCCGTAACGTGTCGGCGGTGCTGCTGCACATGGTGCACGACGGCGTGCTCACGGTCGACCTGGCCGACGAGATTCAGGCGGGCGTGGTCATCACCCACGACGGCAAGGTCGTCCAGCGGGCCACGGCGGCCCTGCTGCAGCCCACGAGCGACGGAGGGCCCGATGTCGACGGCACTGGTAACTGACCTCACCATCTTCGTACTGGCCCTGCTGGTCGGCGTCGAGGTGATCGGCAAGGTCCCGGCCACCCTGCACACGCCGCTGATGTCGGCCGCCAACTCCATCCACGGCATCGTGCTGGCCGGAGCGCTGCTGATCGGGGTCACCGCGGACAACGCGGTCGGCTACATCCTGGCCTTCGTGGCCGCGTTCTTCGCCGCGGCCAACGTGGTCGGCGGGTACGTGGTGACCGGCCGGATGCTGAAGATGTTCCGCCGCCGGGCACCCGCACCGCCGGCGGCGGCACCCGGGCCGGCCAGCCCGGGTGCACCGGCCGGGC
>DASWVA010000307.1:0-6161 GCA_036401415.1 Streptosporangiaceae bacterium | reverse complement strand
CGTGGCGCCGCCGGCCACCGACGAGCTGGAGACCGACGAGGTCCCGGACGAGCTGATCGCAGAGTTCTCGTCCCTGACCACGCCCTACTGCTGGGTGATCACCGAGGATCTCCTCGCCCGCTACGACGGCGCGGAGCCGTCTGCGGTCGGCAAGGCCGGGCCGGACGCCGCCATCGCCGAGGACGTAAGGGAGGCGCTGACCGCGGGCCGGTTCTTCCGGCTGGCTGACCACCGCGGCCAGGCGTTCGCCATCGGCCGTCTCTACGACCCGTCCGGGGAGAACGAGCAGGCCCCGCTGAACGACTTCGGCCGCGCCACCTGGAATGCGGAGCGCATCGAGTACCGCTCCGAAGGCCAGTGGCAGCCGGTCTAGCCGGACTGAGCCCGGTCAGATGCCCGTGCGGGCGGGCAGCCGTCCCGCGCTGACCGCAGCGGCCAGCGCGGCGTGGTCGCGCTCGTTCTGGTCGGCGTAGGTGGCCGCGAAGTCCGCCACCGCCTGGTCGAAGACGTCGCCGCTGCCCAGGTAGGCGGCGATCGCGATCCGGTCCCCGGACCGGGCGTGGGCCCGGGCCAGGGTCTGGCCGCACAGCTCGCCGTAACGGCGCATCACCCCCGGCCGCATCACCTCGACCGGCAGCGAGTACTTCCAGTCCCGCAGCTGGCGGACGTAGCAGTCGCCGACCTCGGCGTCGCTGCCTCCGGCCGCCGGGTGCCAGCCCAGGAAGATGTCGCTGGTGGCCTGCATGAGCTGCTGGCCGGCCACCACCCGCTGGCCCATGCTGGCGTAGCTGCTGGGGCCGGCGAACCGGCTCAGGACCGACGCCGTGGCCTGCTTGACCTGGAGGACCAGCAGGTCGGAGGGATCCCGGCCCGTAAGTGCGATGATCCAGCAGCCGGTGCCGACGCTGCCCACGCCGACCACCTTGAGCGCCGCGTCGGCGACCCGGAACCGGCTCAGCAGGTGCTGGCGGTCCAGCGGCAGCGTGCGCCGGTACACGGCCAGGACCTGCTCGATGCCGGGCCGGGACCCATCCCCGGCCTGAACACCGGGCAGGTCGGACACCGGTACCACCAAGGGCGGGCGGGCGACGATCCGCGGCTCGCCCCGCACCGTGTGCACGAGCTTGCTGACCGGCTGCTGGGCGTCCCGGTCCCGGAGGCGGGCCAGGTCGGCGTGGCCGAGCTTGCGCTCACGCTGGCCGAGGATCTGCCGGAACTGCCGGCCCAGCTCGTCCAGTTCGGCTTCGGCGTACCAGACGGACAGCTCCGGCCGCCGGGCCAGGCCGCGCATGGTGGCCCGGTACCGGGCCATCGAGGCGACCACCGCCCGGCGGCGCTGAGCGGGGCTGGCCCCGTTGTCCCGCCCCGCTACCTCGATGCTGGTCGCCAGCCGCTTCACGTCCCACTCCCACGGGGCGGGCAGCGTCTCGTCGAAGTCGTTGACGTCGAAGACCAGGCGGCGCTCGGGTGAGGCATAGATGCCGAAGTTCGACAGGTGGGCGTCGCCGCAGGCCTGCACGGTGATTCCGGTCGTCAGGGCCGGGGCCAGGTCGGTGGCCATGATCAGCGCCCCGCCGCGCAGGAACGCGAACGGCGAGGCCAGCATCCGGCCGTACCGGATCGGCAGCAGGCTGGCGATCCGCCCCGCGCCCTGCTGCTCCAGCAGGGCAACCGGGTCGGGCCGGTCCGGGGCCGGCTCGAACACCGCGTGACTGCTCCGCGGCGCGGTCTTGCGCGCGGCCCGGCCGCGGGCGGCCCGGTCAGCCGGGTTCACCGCAGGCCCTTTCCATCCCGGCCGGGCACGGCGGGCGTCACGGGCAGCTCCCCCGGGCCGGGCCGCCAGGCCGTGCCCAGCGTGCCCTGGGCGGCGTCGCGGCCGTGCTTCCCGCCGCCCGGACCGCGCAGCACCCAGGCGATGCCGACCGCGATGGCCGCACCCACCGCGGGCCCAGCCAGGTAGGCCCACCAGGCGGTCCAGTCCCCGAGAACCAGCGCCGGGCCCAGCGACCGGGCCGGATTCATGGACGCGCCGCTGACCGGTGCGCCAACCAGGCCGGCCAGCGCGAGGTAGCTGCCGACCCCCAGCGCGGCCAGCGCGCCGACCTGTTGCGCGCCGGACGCGGTGCCGAGGATCACCGAGACCAGGCCGGTGGTCAGGACGATCTCCCAGGCCAGGACCACCGCGACGGACACGCCCGGGCCGGGCTCGGTCAGGCCGGCCCGGCCGTGCCGGCCGATCAGGGCCCACAGCAGCAGCGGCGCCAGCACGGACCCGGCGAACTGGGCCGCGACGTAACCGGGCACGCGCTTCCACGGGAAGTCACCCCGCAGGGCGAAGGCCAGGCTGACCGCGGGGTTCAGGTGCGCCCCGGAGACCGTGCCCATGAACAAGATGATCGCCATCACCATCAGCGCGGGCGCGACGACCAGGGCGGCGCCGGGAATCGCCCGGCCACCGAACCTCGCGTTCACCATGGCCCCGCCTGCGGCCACCATGACCAGGAAAAACGTCCCGAGCAACTCGGAAAACAGGCGCCTGCCCTCGTACTGGCGGTCCCAGAAGTCGAACGTCCGGGCGAAGGAGTTCGGGCGCCCGAGCGACGCCGTCGCGTCACCGGATTCCGGGAATGTTGCCATGCCGGAGTTTAACGTCTGCGGATCGGGCGCACGGGGCGCGGTGGCTGCGTACCCTCTCGGCTATGACTGACGCCAGGGGGCAAAAGTACATCCGGTCCCGGTGGGCCGCGGGGCTGTCGGGCGCCTGCGCCGGGATCCTGGGGGCGAGCACGCTGCTGAGCGCGTGCAGCAGCGGGCCCACGCCGCAGGACACGGCCCGCGCGTATCTCGCGGCCTGGGCCAGGCAGGACTGGGCCGGCATGCGGGGCCAGGTCGCCAGCCCGCCCGCCAATTTCGCCGCGGTCAACCAGTCGGCGTTCACCGACTTGTCCGTGCAGCGGGCCAGCTTCACCGGGGGCGCGGTGACCACCAAGAACAGCACCGCGCATGAGCCGGTGACTGAGAAGCTGACACTCAGCGGCCTGGGCACGGTCACCCTCCGGACCACGCTACGGCTCAGGCAGGCAGGAGGTAAGTGGCTGGTCAGCTGGGCGCCGTCCACCATCACGCCCGAGCTCGGCCCCGGCGACCGGCTCGCGCTGCAGCTCACCTGGCCGGCCCGGGCCGCGATCCTGGGCGCCAGCGGCCAGGCGCTGACCACCCAGTCCGACAACGTCACGGTCGGCGTCGAGGGAAGCCGGATCAAGGACGCCTCCTCGCTGACCAGCGCACTGGTGGCGGCCGGGGCCAGCCAGCAGCAAGTTAGCGGCGCGATCACCTCCGCCCAGTCGCACCCGTCGTTCTTCGAGCCGGTGTTCACCGTCAGCCAAACCCGGTACGCCCAGCTCAAGCCGACCCTTTACCCGCTGCCGGGCACAGTGTTCGAGTCCTCAGCGGCCCAGCAGGCGATCACGCCCGGCCTGTCCTCCGGGGTGGTCGGGGTGGTCGGCGCGGTCACCGCGGAGGAGCTCAAGAACCTCGGCGGCGCCTACGACGCGCAGAGCGTGGTCGGCCAGACCGGGCTGGAGGCTTCGGCCGAGAAGCAGCTGGCCGGGACGCCGGCCGCGGCCGTGACGGTGGTCACGGCCAGGGGCACGCACGTGGCCACACTGGCCACCCTGGCCGGTCACGCGGGCACGCCGGTCAAGACCACGCTCGACCCGGCCGTCCAGGCGGCCGCCGAAGCCGCCCTGGCCGGGAAAACGCCGAAGGGAAAGAGCGCCGCGCTGGTCGCGGTCGACGCCCGCACCGGGGACGTGCTGGCCGTGGCCAACACCGACGCCGGCGGCTATGACCAGGCCGTGCTGGGCGGTTTCCCGCCCGGGTCGACGTTCAAGGTGCTGACCTCGACCGCGCTGATCGAGAAGGGGCTCACCCCGTCGTCAGCGGCCAGCTGCCCGGCCACCGCGACCGTGGACGGCGAGGTGTTCCACAACTCCGAGGGTGAGGGCCAGGTCAAGGACCTGCTGCACGCGTTCGCCGAGTCGTGCAACACCGCGTTCATCGGGCTCGCCACCAGCAAGCTGCAGGCACCGGACTTCCCGGCCGTGGCGTCGGCCTACCGGCTGGGCAGGACCATCCAGATGGGAACCCCGGCGTTTGCCGGGTCCGTGCCAACGCCGTCGGATCCGGCCGACCTGGCCGGCACGTCGATCGGGCAGGGCCGGGTGCTGCTGTCCCCGCTGAACCTGGCCATGGTGGCTGCGGCGGTGGACACCGGCACCGTGCACGCCCCGCGCCTGGTCACGGGGGCGTCCGACGACACCGCCGCCACCTCTTCGTTGCCGCCGAACGTGGTCACCGACCTGCATCAGATGATGGCCCAGGTGGTCGCGACCGGCACCGCCGCCGGCCAGGGCCTGCCCGGCGGCACCTACGCCAAGACCGGGACGGCCGAGTACGGCACCAGCCAGCCGCTCAAGATCGACGCCTGGCTGATGGGGTTCAAGGACGACGTGGCGTTCGCGGTGCTGACCGTCAACTCCAGTGGTAACGGCGGGCCGACGGACGGCCCGATCGCGGCCATGTTCCTCAACCACCTGTAGCGTTCACCTGGTGGAACACTTCGAGGCGGTTGTCCTGGGGGCGGGCTCAGCCGGGGAGTACGTGGCGGGTGAACTCGCCGACGCCGGCCGGACGGTGGCGCTGATCGAGAAGCTGCGTGTCGGCGGGGAGTGCCCGTTCGTGTCGTGCGTGCCGAGCAAGGCGATGCTGCGGTCGGCGCAGGCCCGCGGGGACGCGCGGCGGCTGGTGGAGCTGGGCGGCTCCGCCGTCCCGGCCGGGCTGGGTGAGGACGAGAGCGCGTATGGCACCGCGGCCGCCCGCCGGGACCGTCTGGTCAGCGGCCGGCACGACACCGGGCACGCCGAAGAGGCGAAAAGACGCGGCGTGACCCTGATCCGCGGGGCCGGCCAGGTGGCCGGCCCCGGAGTGGTCAGCGTGGACGGGCGCGACCTCGGTTACCAGGATCTGGTGCTGGCCACCGGTTCCGAGCCCGCCGTGCCGCCGATCACCGGCCTGGACACCGTGACCACCTGGACCAGCGACCGCGCCCTGTCCGAGCCGGGCCGGCCGGCCTCGGTGGCCATTTTGGGCGGCGGGCCGATCGGCTGTGAGTTCGCCCAGATCTACGCGGGTTTCGGCTCGGCGGTGACCGTACTCGAATCGGCGCCGCGGCTGCTCAGCGCCGAGCCCCCGGCCATCAGCGACGCGATGGCCGGCGTCCTGCGCGACGGCGGCGTCGGCGTCCGGCTGGGCGCGGCGGTCAAGGCGGTCGAAGCCGCCGCCGGCGGTGCCACCCGGATCGTCTTCGAGAACGGGCCGCCGCTGAAGATCGAACGGCTCATCGTGGCCATCGGGCGGCGGCCCGTCGTCAGCGGGCTGGGCCTGGACCGGCTCGGCATCGAGCCCGGCGAGGCGGGCGCGCTGACCGTTGACGCCTACTGCCGGGTCCGTGGTCACCAGCACGTATGGGCCGGCGGCGACGTGACCGGCATCGCGCCCTACACCCACGGTGCCGACTACCAGGCCCTGATCATCAGCCGCAACCTCCTCGGGCACCGGCGCAAGGCCGACTACCGGGCCATGCCCCGGGTCGTCTACACCCGGCCGCCGATGGCCAGCACCGGCCTGACCGAGGCCCAGGCCCGGGACGGCGGGATCGACGTGATCACGGCCACGATGGACCTGTCCGGCCTGGTCCGGACCAACACCGACGGCGGTCCCGGTGGCACGCTGATCCTGGTCGGCGACCGCAGGCGCGGCATCCTGCTCGGCGCGGCAGCCCTTGGTCCCGGCGCCGACGACTGGATCTCCGAAGCCAGCCTGGCCATCCGGGCCGAGATCCCGCTGACCGTCCTGGCCGACGTGGTGCACCCCTTCCCCACTCACGCCCAGGCTTACGAGCAACCCTTCCGCGACCTCGCCGGCCAGGTCGGCTGAGTCCTGGCCGGCATCGTTCCCCGTGGGCACGTCACGCCACGGCGGGTTCGGCCTCTTTATGATGCCTTTATGAGCCTGCTCGGGGACCGAAAGCTGCGCCTGGCCGATCGCTACGAACGCCAGGAGGGGGCGCTCTACCTGTCCGGGTTGCAGGCCCTGGTCCG
>DASWVA010000306.1:0-2238 GCA_036401415.1 Streptosporangiaceae bacterium | reverse complement strand
CGCTGCCTCCTATGGCCCGTGACCTGCACACTCAACTGGACTCGCTGCAGTGGGTGGTCGACGCCTACGCGCTCGCCCTGGCCGCCCTGCTGCTGGTGTGCGGCTCGCTGGCGGACCGGTTCGGCCGGCGGCGGCTGTTCCAGCTCGGCCTGGCCCTGTTCGCCGTCTCATCGCTCGCGTGCGCGCTGGCGCCGAACGCCGGCTTCCTCATCGCCGCCCGCACCGTGCAGGGCGCCGGGGCCGCGGCCATGTTCGCCACCAACACCGCCCTGCTGAACCACAGCTACTCCGGGCGCGACCGGTCGGTGGCGTTCGGCGTCTGGGGCGCGATCAACGGCGCGGCCGCTGCCGTCGCGCCCCTGCTGGGTGGGCTGCTCATCGAGGCCGCGGGGTGGCGTGCGATCTTCCTGGTCAACCTGCCCATCGCGGTGGTGGCGGGGATCACGACCCAGCGTGTGGTGGCCGAGTCCCGTGGCCAGGCCAGCCCCATAGACTGGGCCGGCGCCACCTCGTTCACGGTGTCTGCGGCCAGCCTCACCTACGCCTTGATCCACGGGGGGAACAGCGGCTGGGGCACGCTGGCCACGCTGGCTTCGTTCGCGGTGGCGGCCACGGCTCTGCTGGTCTTCGCGGCGACCGAACTCCGGGTCGCGCACCCCCTGCTGGACCTGTCCCTGTTCCGCCGGGCCTCGTTCAGCACCCTGATGGCCGTGGGCGTGGTGATGACCGCCTGCGCGTTCGCGCCGTTCATCTACACCCAGCTATGGCTGCAGTCCGTGCTCGGCCTGCCGGCGATCGGCGCCGGCCTTGTGCTGCTGCCGATGGCGGGCGTCGCGTTCGTGGTGGCGGCCGGGGCCGGGCGCTTCCTGCACGGCATGGCGGCACGCTGGCCGCTCGGCGCCGGCCTGGTGCTGATCGGGGCGGGTTCCCTGCTCCACGCGTTCCTGGCCGCGTCGTCCGGCTGGACCTCGCTCATGGCCGGCCTGGTGGTCACCGGGGCCGGGGTCGGCCTGGCCGCCCCGGTGCTGATCTCCGCGGCCCTGGCCGCCGTTCCCCGTCCGCGCTCCGGCATGGCCAGCGGAGCCATCAACACGTTCCGCCAGATCGGCTACGCCCTGGGGATCGCCGCGTTCGGCTCGCTGTTCGCCCGTCACGTCACCCGCGCCGTCGTGACCAGCGCCAGCCCTCACGTGACCCGCGCCGCCTACGTCACAGCCCAGAATGAGATTTCCCTGGTGGCCGGCCTGGTCGCGGTGGCCTGCGGGCTGCTGGCCATGGCCCTCATCCGGCCGGTCCCGGCCCCGGCCCCTGAGGCGCCCGAGGCCGCCGGGGCCCCCGGGGCCTCGGTGATGACGGCAGTCCCTGGCCGGGCCGACCAGTAGCAGCGGGGTCGTCCTGCCCGCAACGCCAGCGTCAAATGCCTCCGCACCCAGGGCCGGAGAACCTAGGCTGGGCGCGTGTATCCGAGGCGGGGCCGGCCGTGACCAGTTACGCCGTCCGGGTCATCGCCGCGCCGGTCGCCGGGGTGGTGGTCGTGGCGGCCCTGCTCGGTGGCGAGGTCGAGCACTGGCGGTCGTCGCGCCGCCGGATCGGGAGCCGTCCGGGAACGAGCGGGACCGGGGAAGCCATCGTCGTGCTCGGGTTCTGCAATCGCGGCCCCCGCGCCAACGCGGTGAACCGGTGGCGGGTCCGGGCGGCGCTGCGCTCCCGTGAGCCCCAGCTCGGGCCGTCCCGGCTCGTACTGTGCGGCGGCGCGGTCGGCGGCCCCGTGGCCGAGGCCGAGGTCATGGCCTGCTACGCCCGGGAGTCCTGCGGGTACCCGGGCGTGCTGATCACCGAACTCACCAGCCGTTCGACCTGGGAGAACGTCCGCAATGCGATCCCCCTCATCGAGGATGCGGACCGGATCAAGATCGTTTCGAACTCGCTGCACGCGGAGCAGGCGCGGTGGTATCTCTGGCGGACCCGGCCCGATCTGGCCCAGCGGCTGGTGCCCGCGGCCGACTACCGGTTCGGCGAGCTGATGCTGGTCAAGCCGCTCCTGGCCGCGCTCGGCCGGTGGAAACTCCGGAACGCCGCCGCCGTCAGCGTCAGCCCGGCTGAGCCGGCCCGTCAGCGCCCGGCGGGCTGAGCCGGCCCGGCTGAGCCTGACCGGCCTCGCCGTCCGGGCGGCCCGGGGCCCCCGGCCCGCCCGTTATGCGGGCTGGGCGGTGCGCTCCGCCGCCCGGACAGCCGCCG
>DASWVA010000305.1:0-1811 GCA_036401415.1 Streptosporangiaceae bacterium | reverse complement strand
AGGTGGGGGAACAGCGGGATGGACAGGATCAGCAGGCCGCGGATGACGTCGCCGACGATCATCGCCGTCCGGCGGTCCAGCCGGTCCGCCAGCGCCCCGGCCGGCGGGCCCAGTAGCAACCCCGGCAGCAGCGCGGCCAGCCACACGCCGCCGACGGCCACCGCCGCGTGGCCCCTGAACAGCGACGGGGCCAGCGCGATCAGCGCGATGACGGCGAGCCAGTCACCGGCGCTCGACAGCGCCAGCGCGGTCCACCACCGCCGGAATGCCGGGACGGACAGCACTCCGGACTGGTCGCGGGTCCTGGCCGATCGCCGTGCCCGGGGTCCGCCGCCGTTGTGGTTCGGCGGGGCACGGAAGTTCACGGCGACAGCGTATCGGCCCTACGGCGCTACTTGGGCTTTTTGGCCGCTGGCTTGGTCGCTCCGGCCTTGGTGGTGGCGGCCTTGGTGGTGGCGGTCTTCGGGGTGGCGGTCTTCCTGGCCGGCGCCGCCGGCTTTTTGGCCGCCGGCTTCTTGGTGGCGGCCTTCTTGGCCGGGGCCCGGGCCGGCCGGCGTACGGGCTTGGACGGGGCACTGGCCCGCCGGTCGGCCAGCAGCTCCGCGGCCCGCTGCACGGTCAGCGACTCGACGTCGTCGCCCTTGCGCAGCGACGCGTTCGTCTCCCCGTCGGTCACGTACGGGCCGAACCGCCCGTCCTTGACCACCATCGGCTTGCCGGTCTCCGGGTCGTCGCCCATCTCCCGCAGTGGCGGCGTGGCCGCACCCCGGGCCCGGCCGCGTGCCTTCGGCTGCGAGAACAGATCCTTGGCCTCGGCCAGGGTCAGCGTGAACAGCTGGTCCTCGCTCTCCAGCGAGCGGCTGTCGGTGCCCTTCTTGACGTACGGGCCGTACCGGCCGTTCTGCACGGTGACCGGCTCGTCGTCCAGCTCGCCGATGGTGCGCGGCAAGGTGATCAGCTTCAGCGCGTCGTCCAGCGTCACCGTGTCCAGGGACATGGACTTCAGCAGCGACCCGGTCCGCGGCTTGGCCGACGCCGGGGCGTCCTCCGGCAGCACCTCGGTCACGTAGGGGCCGAACCGCCCCGACTTCGCGACCACGGTCAGGCCGGTGCCCGGGTCGGTCCCGAGCGTCCGGTCCTCGTTCGGCTGGGCGAACAGCTCCTCCGCCTTCTCGGGGGTGAGCTCGTCCGGCGCCATGTCCTCGGGCACGTTGACCCGCTGGCCCTCGCGCTCCAGGTAGGGGCCGTACCGGCCGACCCGGACGGTGATGTCCGTCCCGTCCAGCGGGAACGAGCTGACCTCACGCGGGTCGATGTCGTCGATGTCGCTGACCAGGGCCTTCAGGCCAGCCTCGGTGACCCGGCCGCCGGCCTGGCTGCTACCGGCCTGCCCCCTGGCGCCCTGGTCGCTGGCGCCGGCCTGGCCGTCCGTGGCCGTGGCCGTGGCGTCGCCCCGGGGCTGGTCGCCGCCGAAGTAGAACTGGCGCAGCCAGGGCACCCGGGCCGCCTCGCCGTGCGCGATGTCGTCGAGCACACCTTCCATCCGCGCGGTGAACGCGTAGTCCACCAGCTGGCCGAAGTGCTTCTCCAGCAACGTGACCACGGCGAAGGCCAGGTAGGAGGGCACCAGCGCGGTGCCCTTCTTGAACACGTAGCCACGGTCGAGGATCGTGCCGATGATCGTCGCGTAGGTCGACGGCCGGCCGATCTCCCGGTCTTCCAGCTCCTTGATCAGGGACGCCTCGGTGTACCGGACCGGAGGCCGGGTGGCGTGCTAGGCCACCTCCAGCCGCAGCGCCTCGAGCGGGTCG
>DASWVA010000304.1:0-4649 GCA_036401415.1 Streptosporangiaceae bacterium | reverse complement strand
GGTGCTGATCGCGTCATAGTGGCGTCATGAGCCTCTCAGCGGGTGAACCGGCCTCCGGCCGGGTGCGGGTCCGGCGCATCCCGGAGCAGGGCCACTACGACCGGGCCACGGTCGAGGCGGCCCTGGACCGCGGGCTGATGGCCCACGTCGCGTTCGTGGACGGCGACCAGCCCTACTGCATCCCCATGCTGTACACCCGGGCCGGCCAGGCCGTCCACATCCACGGCTCGGCCGGCAGCCGGGCCCTGCGCACGCTGGCCCGCGGCGTTCCGGCCTGCCTGACCGTGACCCGGCTGGACGGGATCGTGCTGGCCCGCTCGGTGTTCGAGCACTCCGCCAACTACGAGTCGGTGATGGTCCTCGGGCGGTTCCACCCGGTCGAGGACCCGGCCGAGCGGCTGGCCGCGTTCCGGGCCTTCACCGACAAGCTGCTCCCGGGGCGGTGGGGCGAGGCCCGCACCCCGAACCGCAAGGAGCTCAGCGCCACCGTGATCCTGGCCCTGCCCATCGAGGAGGCTTCGGTCAAGGCCCGGTCCGGCGGCCCGGACGACGACGGGACCCCGGACGCGGACCTGGACGTCTGGGCGGGCTCCCTCCCGCTCACCACGTCCTACGGACACCCGGAACCGTCGCCGGGCCTGCGCGAAGGCATCCCGGTCCCGCCCAGCGTCACCCGCATGCTCAGGTGACGTCCCGGGGGACGGTGGTCCAGCCAGGCTGGCTCAGCTTTGACCCCGGACCCGCCGGTCCGGTGCTCGTCCGCGCGGACCGGCCCGCTACGATCACCGGGTGTCAGACAAGTGGGCCCGGTGGTGGTTTGCGGCGACCACCGTGTGCGTGGTCGCCGGGGTGGCACTGAGCGTGGTCTCGGCCGTTCAGACCCCGGGCCACTTCCCCACCGGCACCGAACGCGGTTTCAACACGCTGGCGTTCTTCACCATCCAGTCGAACCTGCTGGTCGGGGCGACCACGCTGCTGCTGGCCATCCGGCTGGACCGGTCCTCGCTGGTGTTCAGCACCTTCCGGCTGATCGGGCTGGTCGCGATCACCGTGACCGGCATCGTCTACCACGTGGCCCTGTCCGGCCTGCTCACGCTGGCCGGATTGCAGCAGCTGGGCAACCAGCTGGTGCACACGGTGGTGCCGCTGCTGGCCGTGACCGGCTGGCTGATCGCGGGGCCGCGCGGCCAGGCCACGGCCCGGGCCGCCTGGCTCACCCCGCTGTACCCGCTGGCCTGGCTGGCGTTCACGCTGATCCGGGGGGCAGTCATCCACTGGTACCCGTACCCGTTCGTCGACGTGACCAGGCTCGGCTACGCCAAGACCGTGCTGAACTGTTTCTGGGTCTCACTGCTGTTCCTCGGCCTCGCCGCCGGGGCCGCCGCTCTGGACCGGCGGCGGCCCGCCCGGGACCCGCAAACCTAGGGCCGGCCCCGCGCGTGGGTCTGGGCCGCGCGCTCGCGGGCCGCGAGCGCCGCGTCGGCCAGCTGGGCCTGACGGGCGAGCTGGGGGGTCATCCAGCTGAACATCGGGCGCTCGGCCCCCCGCCAGGCGGTGGCGTCGTGGCCCGCGCCGGGGATCAGGGCCAGCGGGACGTCCGGCTGGTAGAGCTGCAGCTCCTGCCGGAAGCTCTCCGCGGCCTGCACGTCCTGCGCGTCCTGGGCCCCGGCGGCCAGGAAGAACTGCGGGATCAGCGTGCCCGCGGGCAGCCGGGTGATGTACAGGTCGGGCGTGTTCCTGGCCTTGAGCGCCGGATGGCCGCGGAACGGCAGCGTGTAGACCGCCGGCGCGCCGGGCCGGTTGTGCTCCCGTGACAGGTTGTCCAGCGGCGCGAAGTACCCGCTCAGCACGCCGACGTCGCCGTACCGGGCCGGGTACTGCAGGGCCAGGTTGGCCGCGCAGAACCCGCCTTCGGACAAGCCCGTCACTCCCCACGCCTTACCCGGCGGCTGGACCCGGTAGCTGGCCGCCACGAAGTCGGGCACGTCCTGCGCCACGTAGGTCGCGTCCTGGCTGCCGCCGACCGCGTTCAGGCACTGCAGGGAGTAGCCCTTGCCCCCGTCGGTGTCCGGCATCACCAGCACCACCGGGTCGGCCTGATGGCTGGCCAGCATGTCGTACAGCGTGGACAGCGCATTCATCGGGTTGACCCACTGGGCGGGCGTGCCCGGCTCGCCGTGCAGCAACTCGATGACCGGGAACCGGTAGGTGGCGTACCGGGCCTGGAAGTACTGCGGCGGCAGGTAAATGTAGGCCGTCCGGGAGATCCGGCTCTGCTTGCCCCTGATCACCGTTTCGAACAGATAGCCGATCTGGCTGGCCTCGGCCCGGCTCTGCGGGGAAAGCCCGAGGCGGCCGATCGCGCCCCCGGTTCTGTCGCCCGAATGCGGGGCCTGGGGCGGGCTGGCCACTCCCTGGTTGGTGAAGTTCGCGGTGATTGAACCCCACGTTTGATAATAGTTGTAGTAACGGTTGACCGCCGCCACCCCGAATAGCATCGCCGGGATAAAAGCCAGGCAGGCGGCGAGCACCCGGAACGCAATTTGCCTGGCCATCACCACCCACGCGAGCAGGGCGCTGAAAACCACAATCAAAATCAGGAAGAAGATGATCCCCTGCGGTCCAGTCATATGTTCACCTCGCGGGGCCAGCCAGTCATCCGCGCGACGCGGTCACAGACGGTCCGCACACGCGTCATAGATCAGGGCACGGCGGCCGGCGCCTTTCCGTAGGCGTCCGTCCTGGCGTTCCTGCGCGGCGGTGGAGGTGGGATTTGAACCCACGGAGGGGTTGCCCCCTCACACGCTTTCGAGGCGTGCGCCCTCGGCCACTAGGCGACTCCACCGCGGGTGAGCTTACCCGACCAGGAGACTCGCCGCACGCGGGCGGGCCGGGTCACCGGCGCGTGGTGAAGAACTCGCGCAGCAGGGCGGCGCAGTCGTCCGCCAGCACGCCACCGATCACTTCCGGCCGGTGCGCCAGGCGGCGGTCCCGGACCACGTCCCAGAGCGAGCCCACCGCCCCCGCCTTGGCGTCCCCGGCCCCGTAGACCAGCCGGTCCAGGCGAGCCAGGGTCACCGCCCCCGCGCACATCGCGCACGGTTCCAGCGTCACCACCAGCGTGCAGCCGGCCAGCCGCCACCCGCCCTTGCGGCGGGCCGCCTCCCTGATGGCCAGCAACTCGGCGTGCGCGGTGGGATCATGATCGGCCTCCCGCCGGTTAGCCGCCCGGGCGAGCACGGCACCGGCGTCGTCCAGGACCACCGCGCCGACCGGCACGTCCGCCACCGCGGAGTCCGCCGTGGTGGCCGCCACCGCCAGCGCCAGCCGCATGGCCGCCTCGAACTGCGCCTGGTAACCGGTACTCAGGACTGCTCACCCGCAGGTCAGGGCCCGAGCGCGACTTCGAGCGCGCGCTCCATGGCCTCGCGGAACTTCAGCCGCCCGGCGACGCTGGCCACCGCCTCGTCGGGGAACAGGTCCAGGTTGCCGGCGATGGCACACAGTTCCCATTCCTCCAGGCCCAGGTCCGCGAAGATGGACAGGTCGCCGGCCGGCAGCACCTGATCCAGCTCCTCGTCGTCCGGCACCGGGATGTCGAGCATGCGCAGCACCTGCGCGGCCAGGGGCCAGTCGGCAGCGGCCGTGACGTCGGACAGAAAGACCGAGTCCTCCCCGCCCATGAGCCGGACCGCGATGAAGAAGTCGTCGCCGACACCGACGAAGCCGATGGTGCCGGCCACGCTCGGCTGCTGCCGCAGCACGTGGATGAGGCCACTGAGGTCCTCGGTCAGCACGGCCGGCAGGACGTCGGCTTCCCACCGATCGTCTTCCCGGTACGCGACGACGGCGAAATCAGTGGCGCTCTCGGTCATCGTCATTCCGTAAACATCCTGGGCACGGGGGGAATGCTGCCAGATGACGGGTCCCCAGGCGGCCAAACTGCCGATTCCGCATAATCGCAGCTTCCGGCCGGGCGGCGTTCGGCGCAAGCCCGGCCGGGATTCACATCAATTCGGCTACGGATACCGCACCATCCGGACACATGCCCGTCGTCCGGGCCGCCGGCCATCGTCACCGGCTGACCCGGCGGGCGCGCCACGCCGACGGCGGCCAGATCCGCCCACATCAGGATCGACGCTGGCAAACTAATGGTCCCCGCCCGGTCGGCCGCCCGGGCGTACCTGCCCTGCCGCACCACCAGCCCGGCCAGTAGGGTTACGTTCAGTAATCATTGGTAAGCGACGTACCGTAGGTTAAGCTACGGTGGCGGCAAAAGTGGACTGGGCAAGGGTCCAGGGAGGCACACGTGAAACCGAAGCAACTCCTCGGATATCTGGCGATCGCCTTCGTACTGTTCTTCGTGATCAAAGACCCGACGGGTGCCGCGCACATTGTCAGCAACATCGGCAACTTTCTCTCTTCCGTGGCGCGCGGATTCTCCTCTTTCCTCGACTCACTGTGAGCCGCCCTACCGCTGACGTTCAGGTGCCATTATGAGGCTCGTGCCGGGGACCGACACCGTTCCCAACGCCGTTAACAAATACCTTCTGCCGCATGAGCACCAGGTAATTACAGTGCGCAAACACCCGGCCGTGCTGCTCAAGCCCATCGCGGTGGCCCTGGCCGGGCTGGTGATCGCCGCGGTC
>DASWVA010000303.1:0-2402 GCA_036401415.1 Streptosporangiaceae bacterium | reverse complement strand
CACGGCGATGCCGTCCGCGCTGCCGTCGATGACCGCGCGCTCGTGGGCCCGCTGGCGGAGGGCCTCCTCGAACGCCATCGCGTTGGTCAGCGCGACCCCGGCGTGCCCGGCCAGCAGCTCGAGCAGCTCCAGCTCGACGTGACTGAGGTTACGCCGGCTGTACAGCGCGTACAGGGCGCCGTAGGGACGCTCCCCCACGTGCGACAGGCTGAGCGCGATCGTGTGCAGCCCCGGCAGCGCGGACCAGATCAGGTCGCCGAAGTCGGCGGAGTTGCCGGTGGTCATCATGACCGTCTTGCCCGACCGCATCAGGTCACCGACCAGGCTGGCCGACAGGACCGCGGTGCGCCCGCGCAGCCGGTCCGGCAGCCCGGACGTGCTGACCAGGCGGAGCATGCCGTCCTCGATGAGGACGAAACCGCCCGCGTCGGCGCCGGTCAGCTCGCGCAGGCTGGCCGCGATCCGGTCCAGCACCGACCCCAGGTCGCGCTGGGCGTTCATGTCGGCCACCACGTCGCCCAGCCGGCGCACCACCCGCGCCCGCTCGGCCATGTAGTGCCGGGCCACTTCATCCTCGCCGACCTGGTGGCAGACGCTGACCCAGCCGGTCACCTCGCCGTCCGCCCGGACCAGTGCGCTGGTGTCGATGCGCACGTCCAGTACGGTCCCGTCCTTGCGGATGCGCCGGGTCCCGAAGGAGATCTGGCCGCCGCCGCGCACCCGTTCCAGCACCGCGTTGTGCTCGGCCCTGAGCTCTTCCGGGATGATCGGCGGCTCCAGGCCGACCATTTCGGGTGCGGTCCAGCCGAACATCCGCTCGGCCGCCGGGTTCCACAGCAGGACGGTGCGGTCGGTGCTGAACGCGACGATCGCGTCCGCCGCGCACTCGATGACCGCCCGGGCCGTGACGTCGACCCGGCCCGTGATCTCCGCTGGCTCCATCACCACCCCCTCATGGTGCCACCACTGCACCATCGCAGGTCAGCAATTGGGCCGCGCTGCCTGCGGCCGGCGCCGGGCGGGCGGCGGCCCGCGGTACGCCGGTCAGTTGCCTGCTGGAACCAGATCAATGCGGGAGTGACCGGGCCGATTGGGGGGCATACGTTCCAGTAACCAGCGCCCGGTGGGGCCGGAACCGGCGCCGGAGGTCACCCGTAACGGTTCGCCGGAGCCACCGGTCGCGATCACCCGGTTCGCGCAAGGATGCGGACATTGGACCAGGCAGAGTCTCATCCCCCTCCGGGCCAGCCGGAACGGCGGCGCGGCCGGGAAGACCGTGCCCACGAGCGGCTCGGGCACCCGGTCGTGGTGGGCTACGACGGGTCCCCGGGCAGCCGCAACGCGCTCGCGTACGCGGCCGGCGTGGCCCGCCGCCTGCACCGCCCCCTGCTCGTGGTGCACGTGTCATCCACCGGCCTGTACTGCGAGCCGCTGACCGGCCAGGTCATCGGGCTCGCCGAGCACCCCGGCGACCTGGAGAGGTGGCTGCGCCGCGAGCTCGAGCAGGTCGCCGACCCGGCCGGACTCGACGTGCACGTGCGGACCCGGCGCGGCAGCCCGGCCCGTGAGCTGGCCGCCGTCGCCGCCGAGCAGGACGCGGACGCGCTGGTCATCGGCGCCCCGTCGCGGAGCTGGCGGCGCGTGAGCGGCTCGGTCCCCGGCTGGCTCACCAGGCACGCCTGCTGCCCCGTCATCGTCGTGCCCTGACCCCCCGGCCGGCGTTCCCCGTGCCGCTCCGGGGCGCGGGCCACTTCCGGCCGCCGGTAACCGGCTAAGCGGAAGTCCCGGCTGGGCGGGGCGGCGGCGACCCGGAGCCGCCGCAGCCGGGAGGCGACCAGGTTGGTGGCGCCCTCGGTGCGTTCGACCCGCCCGTGCACCAGCAGCGCGCCTGATTCCGCGCCGACCCGGCGGTACCGGGCCCAGACGTGCGGCGGGCAGATGACGTTGGCCATCCCGGTCTCGTCCTCCAGGCCCAGGAACACCACGCCGCCCGCGGTCTCGGGCCGCTGCCGGTGGGTGACCAGGCCGCCGACCACCACGCGGCCGCCGGGCGGGGCGATGGTCAGGCCGGCCGCGGTGAGCACGCCGCCGGTGTCCAGATCCGCCCGCAGGTGCACCAGCGGGTGGGTGCCGTAGATCCCGGTGGCCCACAGGTCGGCCACGGTCTCCTCCACCGGGGTCATGGCGGGCAGCGTGGGCGCGGTCAGCCCGGGCGTGCTGCCGGGCAGCTGGGCCGGGCGGATGGCCGCCGCGGCCCCCGCGGCCCACATCGACTCCCGGCGCCCCGCGCCGAAGCAGCCGAACGCGCCCGCGGCGGCCAGGGCCTCCAGGGCCAGCGGCGACAGCCGGGTCCGGCGGGCGAAGTCCTCCAGGTCCCGGTACGGCCGGCCCGCGGCGACCGC
>DASWVA010000302.1:0-6350 GCA_036401415.1 Streptosporangiaceae bacterium | reverse complement strand
GGGCAAAAAGGATCCCCGCCCGCGAGGGGGGGTTCGCGGACGGGGACGTTGGGTGGCGGTTACCGGCGACGGCGCGAACGGCCGTGGCCTCGCTCGGCGCCGGTCACGCGCAGGATCAGCAGCAGGATGATGGCCCCGATGATGGAGCCGATCAGGCCGGTGGCGTGGAACGAGTGGACCGAGACCGAGTGGTACTGGATCAGGTTCTCGACGAAGCCGCCGATGAAGGACCCGACGATACCCAGGATGATCGTGCCGACGATACCGATGGGGTCGCGTCCCGGAACGAGCAGGCGCGCGATCAGGCCGGCGATCAGGCCGACGATGATGAGAATAATGATGAAGGTGACCATGGCCGCTTGATTCCCTATCGCGAGGCTGATATGCACGCGCCGTTGATGCTTTGAGCAAATGGGGAGCACCCGGACCACCTGCCCCCGGTGGAACAGCAGGTGGGGGCCACCCTGACGGCGGGATTTCCAGAAATCTGGAGGTGCGGGCCGGGACCGGGCGCGGGCCGGCGGGCGCTCCGTTTGCTGACTGCCGGCCCGGTGCACTATTCTAACCCCGGTCACCACTCGCGGCCCCGTCGTCTAGTGGCCCAGGACGCCGCCCTCTCAAGGCGGTAACGCCGGTTCGACTCCGGTCGGGGCTACCACTTCAGGCTGTGCGGTCAACCGCACAGCCTTTTCCTTTGACCGGACCCACCACAACCAGGAAGAAGCGCGGGTATCAGGCATGGAATCTGCTGGCGATGTGGAGTACGTGAGCAAGCCGGGCCCCGACGAGGACGGCGGGGTCGAGGTCATCATCACCACCGACACGTCCGGTGCGCCGCACAAGGCGGGTGAGGGCAAGCTCTACGTCATGCGCAACTCGGGCGAGCCGGACGGGCCGAAGCTGTACTTCACCGAGGCCGAGTGGGACGCGTTCGTGCTGGGCGTCAAGGACGGCGAGTTCGACCTGGACGAGCAGGGCAACCTGCCGCCCCTGCCCGGGCAGGCCTGAACCCCGGCGCGGCCGTTCCGCAGGCTCCCGGCCGCCCGACGGCGCCCCGGGAACCGGAACGTTCCGCCGTGACCACTAGCATTGACCCGGCGGGTCCGGCTGACCTGCGATTAGTTTTCCGGGCGAGCAGCGAAGGTCGTAACGTCATGTTTGGACTCCCTGATGGCACCACCGCGTGCCTGTTCGACATGGATGGCGTGGTAACTCAGACCGCGCTCGTGCACGCCGCGGCATGGAAGGACATGTTCGACAAGTTCCTCCGCCAGCGCGCTGAGCAGACCGGCGGGAAGTTTGTGCCGTTCGACGCGGCCAAGGACTACGGCGACTACGTGGACGGCAAGCCGCGGCTGGACGGCACCCGCTCGTTCCTGCAGTCGCGTGATATCAGCCTGCCCGAGGGCAGCCCGGACGACAAGCCGGGCACTCCCACCATCCAGGGCCTCAGCAATGAGAAGAACGACCTGGTGGTGGAGAAGATCCGCACCGACGGGGTGAAGGTCTACGACGACACGATCCGCTACATCAAGGCGGTCCGGGCCGGGGGGCTGCACACCGCGATCGTGTCCTCCAGCGCCAACACCGTGGACGTGCTCAACTCGGCCGGGATCAGCGACCTGTTCGACACGCGGGTGGACGGGCAGGTGGCCCAGGAGCGGAACCTCAAGGGCAAGCCGGCCCCGGACACCTTCCTGGCCGCGGCCAAGAACCTGGACGTTCCCCCCGATCACGCCGCGGTCTTCGAAGACGCCCTGGCCGGGGTCGAGGCCGGGCACGCCGGGCACTTCGCGCTGACCGTCGGAGTTGACCGGGTGGGTAACGGGCACGGCGACGCGCTCCGCCAGCACGGCGCCGACGTCGTGGTCACCGACGTCGCGAAACTTCTCGACTGACACTCACGCGAGCAAAGGCGATCCCATGATCAAGCAGGGCGCGTACGGGGTTGAGCCGTGGAGCCTGAAGGAGTCCGGGCTCAACATGGACCTGCTCGCGCAGAGCGAGTCGGTGTTCGCCCTCTCCAACGGGCACATCGGGTTGCGCGGCAACCTGGACGAAGGGGAGCCGCACGGGCTGCCCGGCACGTACCTGAACTCGTTCTTCGAGCAGCGCCCGCTGCCGTACGCCGAGGCGGGCTACGGCTACCCCGAGTCGGGCCAGACGGTCATCAACGTCACCAACGGCAAGCTGATCCGGCTGCTGGTCGACGATGAGCCGTTCGACATCCGCTACGGCACGCTGAACTCCCACGACCGCGTGCTCGACCTGCGGGCGGGCACGCTGACCCGGCATGCGGACTGGACCTCGCCGGCGGGCTCGCGGGTCCGGGTCACCTCGACCCGGATGGTGTCGCTGACCCAGCGGGCCATCGTGGGCATCTCCTACACGGTGGAGCCGGTCGAGGGCCAGGTGCGGCTGGTGGCCCAGTCCGAGCTGGTGGCCAACGAGCAGATGCCGGACAGCGGCCGGGACCCCCGGGCCGCCGCCGCCCTGGAGTCGCCACTGGTCAGCGAGGAGTTCAACGCCGACAACGACGGCCAGTGCCGCGCCATCCTGGTGCACAGCACCCGGGTCAGCGGGCTCCGCATCGCCGCCGGCATGCTGCATGAAATTCAGGGCCCGAAGCGGATGTCGCTGCAGAGCGAGGCCTACCCGGACGTCGGCCGGTCGCTGATCGCCGCCGAGGTGCCGATGGGCGAGAAGCTGCAGATCACCAAGTACGTCGGCTACGGCTGGTCGTCCACCCGGTCCCGGCCGGCCGTACGCGACCAGGTGGCCGCCGCCCTCGCGCTGGCCCAGCTCACCGGCTGGGACCAGCTGCTGGCCGAGCAGCGGGCGTTCCTGGACGAGTTCTGGGCCGGGGCCGACGTCGAGGTGGTCGGTGACCCGGAGATCCAGCAGGCGGTCCGGTTCGCGCTGTTCCAGGTCCTGCAGTCCGGGGCGCGGGCCGAGACCCGCCCGATCGCGGCCAAGGGGCTGACCGGTCCCGGCTACGACGGCCACACGTTCTGGGACACCGAGACCTACGTGCTCCCGGTGCTCAACTTCACCCAGCCCGGCGCGTCGGCGGACGCCCTGCGCTGGCGGCACTCGGTGCTCCCGCTGGCCCGGGAGCGCGCCACCGACCTGGGCCTGAAGGGCGCCGCCTTCCCGTGGCGCACCATCGACGGCCAGGAGTGCTCCGGCTACTGGCCGGCCGGCACCGCCGCGTTCCACATCAACGCGGACATCGCGCGGGCCGTGCTCGACTACGTGGACGCCACCGGCGACGACAAGTTCATGCGCGAGATCGGCGTCGAGATCCTGGTCGAGACCGCGCGGCTGTGGCGCAGCCTGGGGCACCACGACGCTGAGGGCCGGTTCCGCATCGACGGGGTCACCGGCCCCGACGAGTACAGCGCGATCAAGGACAACAACGTCTTCACCAACCTGATGGCCCAGCGGAACCTGGCCGCCGCGGCCGACCTGGCCGAGAAGTACGACGACGTGGCGGAGCAGTTCGGGGTGACCACCGAGGAGGCGGCCAGCTGGCGGGACGCCGCGAAGTCGATCCTGATCCCGTTCGACCGGCGCCTGGGCGTGCACCCGCAGCACGAGGACTTCACCGAGCACGCGGTGTGGGATTTCGACCACACCTCCGAGGAGAGCTACCCGCTGCTGCTGCACTACCCGTACTTCGATCTCTACCGCAAGCAGGTGGTCAAGCAGGCCGACCTGGTGCTGGCCATCCACCTGCGCGGCGACGCGTTCACCGCCGAGCAGAAGGCCCGCGACTTCGCCTACTACGAGCCACTCACCGTCCGGGACTCCTCCCTGTCGGCCTGCACCCAGGCGGTGGTGGCGGCGGAGGTCGGCCACCTCGAGCTGGCCCACGAGTACCTGGCCGAAGCGGCCCTGATGGACTTGCGCGACCTGGAGCGCAACACCCGCGACGGCATGCACATGGCCTCACTGGCGGGCGCCTGGATCGCCCTGGTCCAGGGGTTCGGCGGCATGCGGCTGACCCAGGACGGGCTGACTTTCGCCCCGCGGCTGCCGAACGGCTTCTCCCGGCTCACCTTCCACATGCGCTACCGGGGCCGGCTGCTCCGGGTCACCGTGACCCGGCACGAGGCCGCCTACGAGCTGGTGGACGGCGAGGAGCTGACCATCCAGCACTTCGGTGAGCAGGTCACGGTGGTCCAGAAGGCCACCCGCCAGAAGATCCCCGCCATGCACGCAGGCCCCCGCCCGAAACAGCCCAAGGGCCGCGAGCCCATCACGCACCGGTAGGGCCCGGGCCGCGTCAGCCCACCGCGACGCGGAGGTCGAGTATCTGGTCGCAGCGTTCGGCTACTTCGGGGTCGTGGGTGGCCAGGACGACGCTGCCGCCCCGCGTGGCCACCTCGAGCATGCGGGTCAGCACGACAGACCGGGCCACCGAGTCGAGCTCGGCGGTGGGCTCGTCGGCGATCAGCAACCGGGGCTGGCGGGCCAGGGCGCGGGCCACCGCCACCCGCTGCTGCTGGCCGCCGGACAGCTCCTCCACGATCTGGCCCGCGTGCGGGCCGAGGCCGAGGTCCTCCAGCGCGGCGGCCGCGGCCACCTGGGCTTCGGGCGCCGGCCGTCCGGCCGCCCGGAGCGCGATTTCTATGTTCTCGGCCGCGGTGAGCAGGGAGACCAGCCCGTATCCCTGCAGGATCAGCGCCACCCGCTCGGCCGGCCCGGGCAGTCCGGTGACCCGTCTACCCTCGATCCGGACCTCGCCGCTGGTGGCCGGGGTGAGCCCGGACAAGATGGCCAGCAAGCTGGTCTTGCCCGACCCCGACGGCCCGGTGATCGCGAGGCTGCGGCCCGCGGGCACGGTCACGTCCACGCCGTCCAGGATGAGCTGGCCCGCACGGACGTAGCGGATCCCCCGGCCCTCAAGCACGGCCGCCCCCCTCCAGGCCGGCCCGGTGCAGGGTCACGCCGTCGGCGGTGGGGACCGCCCGGACCAGGGTGCCGGGCGGCAGGGTCGTCTCCAGTACGTCGGTGGGCAGCTGGACCGACCCGTCCCGGGAGACGACCAGGTAGTCCTGGCCCGCCTGCCCTTCGGCACCGACCCGCCCGTCCCGGATGGTCACCGTGCGGTGCAGCGCGTTGCCGACCACCGGGTCGTGGGTCACCACCACCACGGTGGTGCCCTCAGCCTCGTTGGCCGACCGGATCAGGTCGATGACCGTGGCCGCCGAACCGCGGTCGAGCTGGCTGGTGGGCTCGTCCGCGAGCAGCAGCTGAGGCCGGTTGGCCAGGGCCACCGCGACCGCCAGCCGCTGCTGTTCCCCGCCGGAGAGCCGGCCGGCCTGGCGGCGGGCCACCCGGGCCAGGCCCATCGCGTCCAGCAGTTCCCCGGTCCGGCGACGGCCGGCCGCCCGTCCCGGATGGGCGGCCCGCTGGGCGAACCGGACGTTGCCCGCGGCCGTCTCGTTCGGCAGCAGGTTACGCCCGGGATTCTGCAGGACTACGCCCACGTCGTGCAGCCGCAGGGCCGCGGCCGACCGGCGGTTGAGGTCGTTGACCCGGCGCCCGCACACCTCGACCCGGCCCGCGGTCGGCCGGAGCAGGCCGGCCAGCAGCCACAGCAGCGTGGACTTGCCGGCGCCGGAAGGGCCGAGCAGGGCCACGGTGTCGCCGGCCTGCACGGTCAGGTCGATTCCGCGCAGGGCGGTGACTTCCTGGCCCGGCGTCCCGTACACCTGGACCAGCCCGTCGCACTGCACCACGGCTCCAGACGCCACGCTGGTGCTCACGCCGTTCCCCCGCTCACGTCGGTGTCTCCCGGAGCTGATCGAGGCTGACCCCGCGGATGAGCGTACTGCTCGCCACCGCGGCCGCGGCCGTGAGCAGCGCGGCCGCCACCACGACCAGCACCACCAGCGGGAGCGCGGGCGGGGTGTAGGACAGCACGGCGGCCGGCGGCGCGGTGAGGAACTCCGGCACACTGCGCAGCGTCAGCGCCGCGGCGACCGCGCCGGTGATCGCCCCGATGACGCCGCCGAACCCCAGCACCAGCGCCAGCTCCGCGCGAACCGCGCGGCGCAGGGTCCGGTGCGGCACCCCTGAGGCGGACAGGGCGGCGTACTCGTAACGGCGCCTGCGGGCGGACAGGTAGAGGTCGAGGACGGCGGCGCCCGCGGCCAGCAGGGTGGCGGCCGCCGCGTCGGCCAGGAACAGCACGCTGGCCAGGGCCGGCCCCTGCCGGGCGAAGGCCGCCGCCGCCGCGGCGGTCGTGGCGGAGCTGGTGATGTTCACCCCGGCCGCGCGCAGCCGGTCCTCGATGCTGGCCTGGTTGCCCCCGGCCAGCCACACCTGCTGGGTGGCGGCGG
>DASWVA010000301.1:0-4342 GCA_036401415.1 Streptosporangiaceae bacterium | reverse complement strand
TCCAGGATGCCGGCCAGGCTGCCGAACTTGTTGATCAGGGCGGCCGCGGTCTTCTCCCCCACCCCGGGCACGCCGGGCAGGCCGTCGCTGGGGTCGCCGCGCAGCACCGCGAAGTCGGCGTAGGCGCGGCCAGGGATCTTGTACCGGTCGGCCACGGCTCGCTCGTCGATGACGTCCAGGTTGTTCAGCCCGCGCACGGTGTACACGATCCGGACCTCGCGCGCGTCGTCGACCAGCTGGAACAGGTCCCGGTCGCCGGTGATGACGTCGACTGGCTGGTTCGCGCCGACCGCGAGGGTGGCGATCACGTCGTCGGCCTCATAGCCGGCCGCGCCCGCCACGGCCAGCCCGGTGGCGGCCAGCACGTCGTTGATGACCGGGATCTGCGGGATCAGCGCGTCCGGGGTCTGCTCGTCGTTCCCGTGGGCGACGCGGTGCGCCTTGTAGGACGGCACCGCCGCGACCCGGAACGCGGGCCGCCAGTCCTCGTCCATGCACGCGATCAGCCGGGCCGGCTGACGCGCCCGGACCAGCCGGGCGATCATGTCGAGCAGGCCGCGGACCGCGTTGACCGGCGTGCCGTCCGGCGCGGTGACGGTGTCCGGCACGCCGTAGAACGCGCGGTAGTAGAGCGAGGCGGTGTCGAGCAGCATGAGCGAGCCCACCCCGCCATCCTGCCAGGTTCCGTTCCGCCGGCCGGCATAATGAGCCCATGACGTCCCAGCAGCGCATCATGGCGGGAACGCGCCGCTGACCGGGCCCGCGGCCGAGGCCCTGTCGGCCGTGCTGCTGGCGGCCATTCTGGTGGCCGCCGTCACCCGGCCACGTTGGCTGCCCGACAGTGCGGTGGCCGTGGCGGGCGCGGTCGTCGTGGTCGTGACCGGGGTGCTGCCGCTGGCCGCGGCCCGGTCCGAGGCGGGCCGGCTGCTCCCGGTCATCGGGTTCCTGGCTGCCGTGCTGGTGCTGGGCCAGCTGTGCGAGTCCGAAGGCCTGTTCACCGCGGCCGCGGCCCGGCTGGCCCGGTGGAGCCACCGCGACCCGGTACGGCTGCTGACCGGTACGTTCGCGCTCGCCTCGGCGACCACTGCGGTGCTCAGCCTGGACACCACGGTGGTGCTGCTGACCCCGGTGGTGCACGACACCACGGCCCGGCTGCGGCTGCGTCCCCGGCCGCCGGTGTACGCGTGCACGCACCTGGCCAACTCGGCGTCGCTGCTGCTGCCGGTGTCGAACCTGACCAACCTGCTGGCGTTCGCGGTCAGCGGCCTGAGCCTGGGCGGCTTCACGGCCGCGATGGCGCTCCCGTGGGTGGCGGCGATCGCGGTCGAGTATGCGGGGTTCCGGCTGTTCTTCCGCGCCGATCTGGCCGTCCCCGCCGCCGGGGGCCCGGACGGGGGGGACCGGGCCCACGGGGCGGACGGGGTGGCCCCGGCCGCGATCCCGCGGTACCCACTGGCCGTGGTGCTGGCCACGCTGGCCGGGTTCACGGTCACCTCCTTTGCCGGGATCAGCCCGGCGTGGGCGGCGTTCGGCGGGGCCTGCCTGCTGGGCGCCCGGAGCCTGGCCCGGCGCGAGGTCACGCCGGCCGGGATCGCCCGTGCCGCCGCCGTCCCGTTCCTGGCGTTCGTGCTGGGGCTCGGCCTGGTGGTCCGGGCGCTGACCGATCACGGCCTGGGCACGGCGGTGGCGCGGCTGCTGCCGGCCGGGTCGTCACTGGCCGCGCTGCTGGCCATCGCGTTCCTGGCCGCGGCCATCGCCAACCTGGTCAACAACCTGCCCGCCGTACTGGTCCTGCTGGCCGCCGTCACCGCCACCACGGCCGGCCACGGGAGCGTCGCGGGCCCGGTGCTGGCCGTCCTGATCGGCGTCAACATCGGGCCGAACCTCACCTACGCGGGCTCCCTGGCCACGCTGCTGTGGCGGCGGCTGCTGGCCGAACGGGACCAGGACGTGGACCTGGGCGAATTCACCCGGCTCGGCCTGATCACCGTGCCGGCCGGCCTGGCCGCGGCCACCGCGGCGCTATGGCTGGGGCTGCGGCTCACCGGCCACGGCTGACTGGTCACGGCTGGCTGGACGGTGTTCTTCCCGTCAGCTCTCCTCGGAGCGGCCCGGCCAGGAGGCGGCCAGCCCGCGCACGTGCTCGACCGCGTGGCGCAGGTCCATGCCCCGGCCCACCGCGAGCCCGACCAGGTAGGAGGTCACCGGGGCGGCCGGCCGGTCGACGTTGTGGGCCACGTCCTTGGTCAGGTCGAGGATCGTCCTGGTGTCGGCGGGATTGGGCGCCACGCCCAGATCCTGGGCGACGGCCATCACCCACCGGTCGATCGAGCTTGACACCGTGCCTCCAGTCGCCGCGGCGGTTCGGAAGGGCCGCGCGCCCAGCCTTTCAGACATCTTCCGATCGCAGGCCGGCGGGCCACCGTACATATCATGGCCGTGTGAGCGGCGGATTTGAGATGCCGAATCTTTCGCGGCGTACCCACGACGACCCGGACGGGGCTGATCACGGTCACGGCCCCCACCGGCACGGTGCCGGCCCGGATTCGGATCCGCGCTGGCTGTGGGCGGCGCTGGCGCTGATCCTGGGCTTCATGGCGGCCGAAATCGTGACCGGCCTGGCCGCCCATTCACTGGCCCTGATCTCGGACGCGGCCCACATGCTGACCGATGCGGCGTCGCTGGCCCTGGTGCTGATCACCATGCGGCTGGCTGCCCGGCCGGCGGCCGGCCGTTACACCTACGGCCTGAAACGCACCGAGATCCTGTCGGCCCAGGCCAACGGGATCACCCTGGTTGTGCTGTCGGTGTGGCTGGCGTACGAGGCGGTCCGGCGGCTGGTCAGCCCGCCCCCGGTGACCGGTGGCGTGGTAGTCGCGGTGGCGCTGGCCGGGGTGGTGGTGAACGCGGCCACGACCTGGTTCATCACCCGGGCCAGCCGGGCCGCCAGGCGCAGCCTCAACCTGGAGGGCGCGTTCCGGCACCTGCTCACCGACGTCTTCGCGTTCATCGCGACCGCCGTGGCCGGGGTGGTCATCGTGATGACCGGGTTCACCCGGGCCGACGCCATCGCGTCCCTGGTCGTGGTGGCACTGATGCTGGCGGCCGGGTCCGGGCTGCTCCGCGATTCGGGCCGGATCTTCCTGGAAGCCGCGCCGGCCGCGCTGGCCCCGGCCGAAATCGGCGCGGCCATGGTCCGCCAGCCGGACGTCACCGAAGTCCACGACCTGCACGTCTGGGAGATCAGCTCGGACCTGCCCGCCGCCTCGGCCCACGTGCTGGTGGCGCCGGGCCGGGACTGCCACGCGGTCCGCGCGGACCTGGAGGCGCTGCTCAGCCGGGAGTACGGCATCACCCACACCACGCTGCAGGTGGACCACGCCCGGGGCCCGCTGCTCACCGTCGGTCCCCCGCCGCCGGCCGCGGCGCCGGGGACCCGGTCAGGGACGCAGTGCGGTGAACGGGACGAACGGGAGGTTGCGGAGCACGGTCCAGGCGACGAGGACCACGGTCACGGCGGGCCACAGCCAGCGGGGACGCCGCACCCGGACCACTGGGCGGCCGCGCCAGGCCCCGGCCGCGACGTTCAGCCAGGCCAGCACGGCGATCAGCAGCACCGGCCCGGCTAGCGCGTCGTCGTGCACGGCCGCCATGAACTGACCGTGGGCCAGGTCGTGGACCATCCGCAGCCCACCGCAGAACGGGCAGTACCAGCCGGTGATGAGCCGGAACGGGCACGGCAGGAACACCTGGTGGGCATGCGGGCTGACCTGGTACAAAAACCCGGTGGCGGCCCCGGCGCCCAGCGCACCGGACACCGGCCCGGTCAGCCGCCGCCAGCGGGGCGCGATCGTGGCTTGGACGACCGCCACGGCTACTGCCAGCCGTTACCCTGCGGGGGCTGCTGGGCCATCGGGGGAACCGCGTCGTTGCGGACCACGACCGTGCTCATGATCTTGTCGGCCAGCGTCTGCCGCTTGGCGTCCCACAGCGGGAACAGGAACCCGACGTAGCAGATGATCGCGTCCACCGCGTGGGCCAGGTCGCGCAGGAAGGCCATGCCGGCGCCGATCGGCCGCCCGGTCTGAACGTCGACCAGCCGGACGTTGACGGCCTGCTTGCCCAGGCTCTGGCCGGTCGTGCCCGCCCGGTACCAGCGGTTGTAGCCGACCCAGCCCAGCGCGGCCAGGTAGAAGACCAGCCCGATCGCCGTGCCCGCGCCACCGTGACCGGCCAGGGCGCCGCCGATGCCGATCAGCACCCAGGCGGGCAGCGCGTCGAGCAGGTAGCCGCCGACCCGGACGATCCAGCTCGCGTACGGGGGCTGGCCGGAGCCGTAGCC
>DASWVA010000300.1:0-9940 GCA_036401415.1 Streptosporangiaceae bacterium | reverse complement strand
CCGGGTGGAGATCGCCCGCGAGGCCGAGCACCGGTTCCGCCGCAAGGTGTCCTGGGGCGTCACCTGCGGCGGCCAGAGCGAGATGTTCACCACGCTGTCCGTGCCGGTGATGACCCGGCTGCGCCAGCCCGAGCGCCGGGTGCTGGACACGCTGGTCGAGGGCGGAGTCGCCCGCAGCCGCAGCGATGCCCTGGGCTGGTGCGTGCGGCTGGTCGGGCAGCATGAGGACTCCTGGCTGGCCGAGCTGCGGTCGGCGCTGCGCCGGGTGGAGGCGGTCCGGTCCGAAGGTCCGCAGACCTGAGCGCCGGCGGCCTTCGCCAATGGGCAAAATTGGCCGCTAATGGTCTATACCAAAAAGGCTGGTAAGGGCGGCACCGTGAAATCGGCGAATGGTCTATACCAGCACGATAGTTCAGGGTGAGAGCTTAAAGCTGGTTACGCCGCAGCCTTTGTGGCGACGGTGACGCGAATCAATTGAGTTGGTGTCCCGAGGTACACTCCACCAAACCGCATCAGTTCCGCCGGCCTCTGGCTGCCCGGTGGGCGTAGTGGTGCGGGAGACGTCCTGTCGAGGAGGAGTGTCCGTGACGTACCAGGTGAACGCGGCGTCGGTGGAGTGGAACCCGTCGGCCGAGCGGCTGCGCGAGCTGACCGCGAAAATGCCGAACAGCCAGGAAACCGAATTCGGAAATGTCGCGGTGAAGGCGCGCGTGGATTCACGCAGCACCCGGTCCACCTACCTGGTCGAAGACTCCACCAACAGCGACAAGCAGACGATTACGCGCGCCGAATACGACCGCGTCGCGGCGGAGCAGGACGCCTATATCGCCGGGCAGGACGTGGTGGTCGTGGACGGCTATATCGGCCCCGACCCGGAGTTCCGCACGAAAGCCCGGCTCATCATGGAGGCGTCCAACGCCAACGTGGCCGGCATGCAGCAGCAGCTGTACTACCCGGCCGGTGACGACCACGACCCCGCCGCCTGGGACCCCGGCACCACGGTCATCTACACGCCGAACCTGCCGGCCCCCGGCTACCCGGATGACCGGCTGATCGCGGTCGACCTGAACGCCAGCATCACGCGGGTGATGAACTCGGACTACTTCGGGGAGTCCAAGAAGGGCGGCCTGCGGATGTGGAACGACATCGTCTACCGCCGCGGCGGCCTGGCCCTGCACGCCGGCTGCAAGGTGATCCCGGTGGGCGGCCGGAACCGGACCGTGCTGATCGTCGGCCTGTCGGGCACCGGCAAGACCACCACCACGTTCACGTCCCAGCTGGGCAGCCGGCCGGCTCAGGACGACTTCATCGCGCTGATGCCGGGCGGCGTCGTGCACGCCACCGAGAACGGCTGCTTCGCCAAGACGTTCGGGCTGGACCCGGAGCTCGAGCCGGCCATCTACCATGCCACCACCCAGCCGGACGCCTACCTGGAGAACGTGTCCGTCGACGAGCGCGGGAAGGTCGACTTCTTCGACACCTCCTACACCAAGAACGGCCGCACGACCTGGCCGTTCTCCTACGTCGACCCCTGGCCGGCCGACCAGCTGGAACCCGCTGAGTTTCTGCTCATCCTGAACCGGAACGAAAACATCGTGCCCGGCGTGGCCCGGCTGGACCGGACCCAGACGGCCGCCTACTTCATGCTCGGCGAGACCACCGGCACGTCCGCGGGCGGCAAGGACGAGGAGGGCAAGTTCCTGCGCGTGCCCGGCACCAACCCGTTCTTCCCGCGCGCCATGACCGACATGGGCAACCGGATGCTGGAGCTGCTGGACGGCCACGACCTGAAGGCGTTCGTGCTCAACACCGGCCGCGTCGGCGGCGGTGACGGCCACCCGGACTCGAAGAAGGTCACGATCCCCTACTCCTCCGCCATCGTGCAGGGCATCGTGCAGGACACCATCGCGTGGACGGCCGACCCCGACTTCGGCTACGAGATCGCCACTGCGGTCCCCGGCGTCGACGACATCGAGATCCTGCAGCCCCAGCGGCTGTACGAGCGCACCGGCCGGGCCGCGGAGTACGCCGCCGCGGTCGAACGGATCAAGCGGGAACGTACCGACTACCTGGCTTCGTTCGAGGGGCTGGACGCGTCGATCGTCAAGTCGATCGGCTGAGCCCGGCCGCCGGCGGCCGCCGGCGGCCGTGGTACCGGCGGTTCAGCTTCGCCCCGCACGTGGCCGGTAGCTGCCCATCGTTGGATACCGTTCGTAGAGGCTCCCGCGGTGACAGGAAGGTCTCTAGATGGGATTTCGTGGCCTGATC
Source organism: Streptosporangiaceae bacterium (assembly GCA_036401415.1). Lineage (GTDB taxonomy): Bacteria > Actinomycetota > Actinomycetes > Streptosporangiales > Streptosporangiaceae > Bog-532. The sequence continues at coordinate 7,672 of DASWVA010000300.1, read as the reverse complement.
TACCGGCTCTACGCGCGCAGGCTCGAAGCTTCCCTGCTGCCGGAGGCGATCCCGCGGCACGTCGGCGTGATGTGCGATGGCAACCGCCGCTGGGCCAGGTCGGCCGGGCTGCTCGACGTGAGCACCGGTCACCAGAAGGGTGCCGACAAGATCTTCGAACTGCTCGAGTGGTGCCGGGAAGCGGGCGTCGAGGTGGTCACGCTCTGGCTGCTGTCCACGGACAACCTGAGCCGGCCCCCGGCCGAGCTGGAGCCGCTGCTCAAGATCATCGAGGATACGGTCCGCCGGCTGGCCGACGGCCGCTGGCACCTGAACCCGATGGGCGCCCTCGACCTGCTGCCCGCCGAAACGGCCAACGTGCTCAAGGACACCGCCGCGGCCACCGCGAACAACCCGGGGGTCCTGGTCAACGTGGCCGTTGGCTACGGCGGCCGCCGGGAGATCGCCGACGCGGTGCGCTCGCTGCTGCTGGAGCACGCCAACCGGGGTACCCCCATCGAGGAACTGGCCGAGATCCTCGACGTCGAGCACATCGCCGACCACCTCTACACGGCGGGCCAGCCCGACCCCGACCTGGTCATCCGCACCTCGGGCGAGCAGCGCATCGGCGGCTTCCTGCTCTGGCAGACCATCCACTCGGAGTTCTACTTCTGCGACGCCTACTGGCCCGCGTTCCGGAAGGTCGACTTCCTGCGCGCCCTGCGCTCCTACGCCGCGAGAGGCCGCCGCTTCGGCGCGTAGGAACCGGCTGGTCACCGGCGCGGTCGCGGGCGCACCGGGGTCCGGGAAGTGCGCCCGCCGAGCTGGCCCGCAGTGCGGGCGGCCGTCATTAGGGCCCATTTCCAGGTTTAAAAATTTCCGTCCGGGAGAAAGCGGCGGGCCGGAGTTCAGGTAATCGGACTTATTGGCGGCTAACCGGCGCAGATATGGGAACGGATGGGCCGCGTGTCGCCGCAAAGGCCTGTTACAGCCGCCTCACCTGGAGTTTCCCAGCTTGTAGCCTTCGTGGTATTTCCACAGTGGTGGTTATCCAGGTACCTTCGGACTGTGAGCGGTAAGCGCCGTTCGCGGGAAGGCCCTTGGATTTGCGAAGCGTTCGCGTTTCCGGACGCAGGCGTGATGAAGGAAGGGCCGGATCGTGGCCCTTCGTGGGCCTACCCCGGTCCGTCCGATACGCCTGTGAGCGTTACTCGCCCATCGGCTGGCGACGGGCCCCGGGGCCCGCTCGGCAGGCCGGGGCCGGTGGTGGCCGGCATGGCCGCCGCGCGGCTGGAGGTAACGCGCGCCACTTCGGGCACAGGCTCCTAGCAGGGTGCCGATCCAGGCATCCAAGGGAGATCGCGTGGCCAGTTCCTCGATTATCCGTGGTCCGCTGCAATCCAGCGATCAGCCAGGCTCCGCGCCGGCCAGCCAGCCGCGCGGCCGCACCGGCAGGTCCGCTGGGCGGTCCCGCCAGGTCCGTACGTACGTGCTCGACACCAGCGTGCTGCTCTCCGACCCCGGCGCCCTCGCCCGGTTCGACGAGCACCTCGTGGTCCTGCCACTGGTCGTCATCACCGAGCTGGAGGCCAAGCGCCACCATCCGGAACTGGGGTACTTCGCCCGCCAGGCGCTGCGCTTCCTCGACGACCTGAGGATCGAGCATGGCCGGCTGGATGATGAGCTGCCCGTCAATGACCGGGGCGGCATGGTCAAGGTGGAGCTGAACCACACGGACGCCGGGGTGCTGCCCGCCGGATTCCGGCTGGCGGACAACGACAACCGGATCCTGTCCGTGGCCTGCAACCTCGCGGCTGAGGGCCACGACGTGGTGCTGGTCAGCAAGGACCTGCCGCTGCGGGTCAAGGCGGCCTCGGTCGGGCTGCCGGCCCAGGAGTACCGGGGCGGGTTGCCGGCCGACTCCGGCTGGACGGGCATGACCGAGCTGACCGTGAGCCGGGCCGACATCGAGGAGCTGTACTCCAGCGGCACGCTGGACTGCGCCGAAGCCCGCGGACTGCCCTGTCACACCGGGCTGGTGCTGGTGTCCGAGGGTGGCGGGGCGCTGGGCCGGGTCCGGGCGGACAAGTCCGTGCAGCTGGTCCGGGGCGACCGCGAGGTGTTCGGGTTGCGGGGCCGCAGCGCCGAGCAGCGCGTGGCCCTGGACCTCCTGCTGGATCCGGAGGTGGGCATCGTCTCCCTGGGGGGCCGGGCCGGCACCGGTAAATCGGCGCTCGCGCTGTGCGCGGGCCTGGAGGCGGTGATGGACCGCCGCCAGCACCGGAAGGTCATCGTGTTCCGGCCGCTGTACGCGGTCGGCGGCCAGGAGCTGGGCTACCTGCCCGGCTCCGAGACGGACAAGATGAATCCGTGGGCCCAGGCGGTGTTCGACACCCTGTCCGCGGTCACCACCCAGGACGTCATCAACGAGGTGATGGCCCGGGACATGATCGAGGTGCTGCCCCTGACCCACATCCGCGGCCGGTCGCTGCACGACGCGTTCGTGATCGTGGACGAGGCGCAGTCGCTGGAACGCGGCGTGCTGCTCACCGTGCTGTCCCGGATCGGGTCGGGTTCGCGGGTGGTGCTGACCCACGACATCGCCCAGCGGGACAACCTGCGGGTCGGCCGGCACGACGGCGTGGTCGCGGTGATCGAGAAGCTCAAGGGTCACCCCCTGTTCGCGCACGTGACCCTGACCCGCTCGGAGCGGTCTCAGATCGCCGCCCTGGTCACTGAGATGCTGGAGGACTCCGGCCTGGAGGACGCCGGCCAGTAACCCGCCGCCACCAGCTGGTCGCAGGTCCCCGGCCGCCCCGGTGGGTGATCGGGGATCTGTGCCGCGAGAGGGCCGCCGGTTGCAGTAGCGTGACGCTCGTCATGGTGCACACATCCCCTGCCCCCGCTGAGCTGCCGCCGACGGACCGGCAATGGCCGGCGGTGTCGGCGGTCATGCCGGTCCGCAATGAGGAACGGCATCTGACCGACGCCGTCCGGCACATCCTGGAACAGGACTACCCGGGCGAGCTGGAGCTCGTCCTGGCGGTCGGGCCGTCCCGGGACCGGACGCTGGCCATCGCCGAGCAGCTGGCGGCGGCCAACCCTCACGTGACCGTGGTGCCCAACCCGACCGGCAAGATCCCGTCCGGAGTCAACGCGGCGATCAAGGCGGCCCGGTTCGGGGTGATCACCCGGGTCGACGGGCACGCCATGCTGCCCCCCGGCTACCTCCGCACCGCGATCGGGACCCTGCTGCGGACCGGGGCCGCCGACGTCGGCGGCGTGATGGCGGCCGAGGGCGTGACCCCGTTCGAGCGCGCCGTGGCCTGGGCCATGACCTCCAAGGCGGGCGTGGGCGGGGCGAGCTTCCACACCGGCGGCGAGTCCGGCCCGGTGGATTCGGTCTACCTCGGGGTGTACCGGCGCGAGGCCATCGAGAAGGCCGGCGGCTACGACGAGGAGTACCTGCGGGCCGAGGACTGGGAGCTCAACCACCGGATCCGGCTGTCCGGCGGCCTGATCTGGTTCGAGCCGGAACTGCGGGTCACCTACCGGCCCCGCTCAACTCCGCGTGCGCTCGGGGCCCAGTACTTCCACTACGGCCGCTGGCGCCGGGTGGTGGCCCGCCAGCACGCGGGCACGATCAACCTGCGCTACCTGGCCCCGCCGGCCGCCGTGTCGGTCATCGCGGCCGGGACCGTGACCGGCGTGGCCGGCCTGGCCGGGATCGCCGCGGGCGCCCCCGGCGCAGTGCGCTGGCTCACCCTCGGCCTGGTCGTCCCGGCCACCTACGTGGCCGGCATCACCGGGGTGGCCGCGGTCCTCGCCCGTGACCTGCCGTTCGGCGTGCGGACCCGGGTGCCGGTCGCGCTGGCCACCATGCACCTGTTCTGGGGCGCGGGCTTCCTGACCAGCTCGCGCGGGCTGCTGCGGCGGATGGCGCGGCCCGGGGGGAGCTGACCGCCCGCCGGGAGATCGGGAGATAATGAAGCATGACCTTCGATCTGCCCAGCCTGCTGGCCGCCCACCGCGGGGAGGGCTACGAGCTGACCACTCGCTATCTCAACCCGCAGCTGCCGCGCACGCTGCACACGATCGGCTTCGACAAGAACTACGTGCGCGGCGAGGGCGCTTACCTCTTTGACGCGGAGGGCCAGGCCTACGCGGACTTCCTGTCCGGGTTCGGGGTCTTCGCGGCCGGGCGGTCCCACCCGGTGATCAAGAAGGCTCTGGCCGACGCCCTGGACATGGACTTCGCGGCCTGGACCCAGTTCGACTGCCAGCCGATCATGGGCCTGCTCGCGGAGCGGCTGCTGGCCCGGGCGCCCGGTCTCGAGCGGGTCTTCTTCTGCAACAGCGGCACCGAGGCGGTCGAGTCGGCGCTCAAGTTCGCCCGCCACGCCACCGGCAAGGGCCGCATCCTCTACGCCCGGCACGGCTTTCACGGGCTGACCGCCGGGTCGCTGTCGGTGAACGGCGCGGAGGAGTTCAAGCGGGGTTTCGGCCCGCTGCTGCCCGGCACCCAGATCCCGCTCGGCGACCTCGGCGCCCTCGACGCCGAGCTGCGCCGGGGCGACGTCGCCGCGCTCATCGTCGAGCCGGTCCAGGGACACGGGGTGATGATGACGCCGCCCGGGTTCCTGCCCGAGGCCCGGGCGCTGCTGCACGCCCACGGCGCGCTGCTGATCTGCGACGAGGTCCAGGCCGGCCTGGGCCGCACCGGGCGTTTCTTCTCCTACGAGCACGACGGCGACGTGCGGCCGGACATCGTGACCGTGGCCAAAGCGCTGTCCGGCGGCTACGTGCCGGTGGGCGCGATGCTGACCACCGACAAGATCCACTCGTCGGTGTACTCCTCCATGGACAAGATCATGGTGCACTCCACCACCTTCAAGGGCGGCCCGCTGGCCATGGCGGCCGGGCTGGCCGCGCTGGCCGTCATCGACGACGAGGACCTGGTGGGCAACGCCGCCCGGCGCGGTGAGGAGCTGATGCGGGGCCTCCGGGACCTGCAGGGCAAGCACGACGTCATCATGGACGTGCGGGGCCGGGGCCTGATCATCGGTATCGAGTTCGGCCGGCCGTCCGGGCTGAAGGCCCGGGCGAACTGGAGCATGCTGCAGAAGGCCCGCGTCGGCTTGTTCGCCCAGATGGTCGTGGTCGCGCTGTTCCAGCGGCACCGCATCCTGACCCAGGTCTCCGGTGACCACATGGAAGTCATCAAGCTCATCCCGCCGCTGATGATCAGCGACACCGAGGTCAAGCTGTTCACCGAGGCGTTCGCCGAGGTCATGGAGGACACCAGCAAGGGCAGCGGGCTGATGTGGGACTTCGGGCGGACGCTGGTCAAGCAGGCGATCAGGAACTGAGGCCGGCCCCGCCCCACTCAGTACGGAACCAGGCGCCGGGTGCGGTCATCCGGCATCCTCATCGAGCAGGGCCCGGGCCACGGCCAGGTCCCGCGGGTAGGTGACCTTCAGGTTGCGCTCGCTGCCCTCGACCACGTGCACCGGCACGTCCGGCAGGTAGCGCAGCACCACGCCGCAGTCGTCGGTGGGCACGTAGTCCGGGTCGGCCCGGGCCAGCTCGTGCGCCCGGGCGATAACCGACAGCCGGAAGCCCTGCGGGGTCTGGCAGCGCCGCAGGGTCTCCCGTCGCGGGATGTGCGTCATCACCCCGTCGCGGACCACCACGATCGTGTCGGACGTCGGCACGGCCACGCCGATCGCGTCCACCCGTTCCAGCGCGGCCACACAGTCCGCGATGATCCGCGGCCCGACCAGCGGCCGGGCCGCGTCGTGGAACAGCACGCCCCAATCATCGGCACCGGCGTCGGCACCAGTCTGGGCACCGGCACCGGCACCGGCACCGGCATCGGCACCGGCGCCGGCTCCCGCGCGCCGGCTCCCGATCGCGGCGATCGCGGCCCGGGTCGACCCCGGCCGGGTGGTGCCGCCCTCGATGACCCCGGCCAGCTTGCGGTAGTCCCCGCCGGCCAGCAGCTTCTCCGCGTCCGCGGTCCGGCCGGGCGGCATGACGACCAGTACGTCGTCCACGCCGGGAGCGGCGTCGAACGCGGCCACGCAGTGCTCCAGCAGCGTCCGGCCGTTCAGCTCCAGCAGCTGCTTGGGCACCCCGGCGCCGAAACGCTGGCCCGATCCGCCCGCCAGCACGACCGCGACCATCCGCATGAGCCGGACTCTACGCGATGCGGTGCGCCGCGTGTCCGCCGCTCCCTGGGGGGCTGGCTCGGTACGCTGCTGGGAATGTTGTGGGCCTCAACCGTGCCTAGCCAGCACCGTCGGGTGGTCCGCTGGGAGGACGTCCGATGACCGTTGCCCTGGTCCTCACGGCCGAGCCGGCTGCCGGGCTGTGCGGCCAGCTGGCGTCGCTCGGCGTGCGCCGGGTCGACGCCACGGACGACGCTGACTCCGCAGCCGGCCTGCGGGCCATCGCCGCGGCCGCCCGGGCCACCAGCGAGCCCATGCTGATCTGTGGCGGTGACCTGGCCGTCCCCCGGCAGGCGCTGGCCCGGCTGCTGGCCACCGCGGGCACCGCAGGCTACGCCGAGGCCCGGGACGACTGCCGCGCGATCCTGGTCGACCCCGGCGACCTGCGCGCCCTGGCCGACGCGGCGGACTACCTGGCCGGCCGGCCCGCGGCGCCGGATCAGGTCAGTGCGCTGATCGGGGAACTCAGCCGGCGCGGAGCCGACGTCCAGTTCGTCGAGGCCCGCCCGGACGGGGACGCCGACCGGGACGAGGACGGCATGGTCGCCGAGTTGTTCGCGGACCCGATCGCCCGGGACGTGGCCCGCTGGGCGGCCGACCGCGCGCTGGCCCCGGCCGCGCTGCTGGGTATCAGCCTGGGCCTGGGCCTGACCTCCGCCATCTGGTTTTCCGAGCCGATCGCCAGCGCCAAGGCGATGGCCGGGGTCACTCTGCTCGCGGCCTTCGTGTGCAGCCGGTCCGGCCGGCTGCTGGCCGCCTCGCCCGGCCCGGTGCTGGCCGCCATCGGGTCGCTGGGGGCCCGGGCCGGCGCCCGGGCCGGCGTCATCCCGCCGGCGGGGGACTGGCTGGCCGCGGCGGGCTGGGCCATCACCGAGTGCGCGGTCTACGCGGGCCTGGCCGCCAGCGCCGGCTTCGGCGACGTTAGCGTCCGCGGCGTTGTCGGCGGTGGCCCGGGCGGCGTGTGGCACCTGGCGGTGCTGGCCCTGGCCGTGGTGGCCATCCGGCGCACGACCGACCTGGGTTATGAGCGGGCCACCGAGGAGAGCGGAGGCCGGGTCAGGCTGCCGCAGTCGGCGGCGCGGCGCCGGCTGGAGCGGGCGCTGGCCCTGCCCGCCGGGGAACGCGCGCTGGTGCTGATCGTGGTGGGTGGCATCTGGGGACCCCGGATCGCCTTCCTGGCCTTGATCGCCGGCGGGGTCCTGGCCATCGGCTACCTGCTCACCGCGCGGGTGGTCGGCGTACGGGACGCGCGCCAGGTCGAGCCCCACGACCGCCCGGCCCCGGAGGGCCAGTCGGCCCCGGCGGGCGGACCCGCGGACAGCCTGCTGCCGGGCGCCTGGTCCCGGCCTGGGACCGCCCCGCCGGAACGAAGGCCCCGGGTCGCGACCCGGGCCGAGAGCGTGGGCAGCTTCCAGATCGCCGCCTACCGTGACGACGGGCCCATCTCGCTGTGGCTCTGCCGG
>DASWVA010000299.1:0-2916 GCA_036401415.1 Streptosporangiaceae bacterium | reverse complement strand
GACGAGAGCATCCCGCAGCCGGTGCGTGAGGTCGACAAGCCGTTCCTGATGCCGGTGGAGGACGTTTTCTCCATCACCGGTCGCGGGACCGTGGTGACCGGCCGCATCGAGCGTGGTGTCATCAAGACCGGTGAGACCGTCGACCTCATCGGGATCAAGGAGAAGGCGCAGACCACCACGGTCACCGGGGTGGAGATGTTCCGCAAGATCCTCGACGACGGTCAGGCCGGCGACAACGTGGGCCTGCTCCTGCGCGGCATCAAGCGCGAGGACGTGGAGCGCGGCCAGGTCGTGATCAAGCCGGGCACCAACACCCCGCACACCTCGTTCGAGGGCCAGGTCTACATCCTGTCCAAGGACGAGGGTGGACGGCACACGCCGTTCTTCAACAACTACCGTCCGCAGTTCTACTTCCGCACCACGGACGTGACCGGCGTTGTCACCCTGCCCGAGGGCACGGAGATGGTGATGCCGGGCGACCGGACCGACATGCACGTTGAGCTGATTCAGCCCATCGCCATGGAAGAGGGACTGCGCTTTGCGATCCGGGAAGGTGGCCGCACCGTCGGCGCCGGCCGGGTCACGAAGATCCTGAAGTAAAACGGCTGTGACTCAGCGGCCGGGCCTCCCGGCCCGGCCGCTCAGCACGCCAAGGCAGAGCGGCATCGGCACCACGGAAGCGAAGGACAAACAAGCCAATGGCGGGACAGAAGATCCGCATCCGGCTCAAGGCATACGACCACGAGGTCATCGACAACTCGGCGCGCAAGATCGTCGACACGGTGACCAGGACTGGCGCGCGCGTCGCGGGCCCTGTGCCGCTGCCTACCGAGAAGAACGTGTACTGCGTCATCCGTTCCCCGCATAAGTACAAGGACTCGCGGGAGCACTTCGAGATGCGGACGCACAAGCGGCTGATCGACATCATCGATCCGACGCCGAAGACGGTCGACTCGCTGATGCGTCTCGACCTTCCGGCCGGCGTCGACATCGAGATCAAGCTCTGAGGGACGCACCGACATGGCCAAGCAGATGAAAGGGATCCTGGGCACCAAGCTCGGGATGACCCAGGTATTCGACGACACCGGGCAGGTCACGCCGGTCACGGTCGTCAAGGCCGGCCCGTGCGTCGTCACCGCCGTACGCACGCCGGACCGGGACGGTTACGCCGCGGTTCAGCTGGGCTTCGGCGAAATCGACCCGCGCAAGGTGACCAAGCCGGTCGCCGGCCTGTTCGCCGGCGCGGGGGTCACGCCCCGCCGCTACCTGACCGAGCTGCGTACCGACGACGCGTCGGAGTACCAGGTCGGCCAGGAGGTGACGGCCGAGCTGTTCGAGGCCGGGCAGCTCGTGGACGCCACCGGCACCAGCAAGGGCAAGGGCACGGCCGGGGTCATGAAGCGGCACGGCTTCAAGGGCCTCAGCTCCTCCCACGGCACCCAGCGCAAGCACCGGTCACCCGGTTCCATCGGCGCCTGCGCCACGCCGGGCCGCGTCTTCAAGGGTGTGCGCATGGCGGGCCGGATGGGTGCGGCCCGCACCACCGTGCAGAGCCTCACCGTCCACTCGGTCGACAGCGACCGCGGCCTGCTGCTGCTCAAGGGAGCGGTGCCCGGTGCGACCGGTGGCCTGATCATGGTCCGCAGCGCCGCCAAGGCGCCAGCTGCGAAGGAGGCCTGATGACCACCGTGAACGTGGTGAGCCCGTCCGGTCAGTCCAGCCAGACCGCGGAGCTCCCCGACGAGATCTTCGACGCGAAGGTCAACATCCCGCTGATCCACCAGGTTGTGGTGGCCCAGCAGGCGGCCGCCCGGCAGGGCACGCACTCCACCAAGACGCGCGGAGAAGTGCGTGGTGGCGGCAAGAAGCCGTACCGCCAGAAGGGCACCGGCCGGGCCCGGCAGGGTTCCCTGCGAGCCCCGCAGTACGCCGGCGGTGGCGTCGTCCACGGACCCCAGCCGCGGGACTACAGCCAGCGGACCCCCAAGAAGATGAAGGCCGCCGCGCTGCGCGGTGCCCTCTCCGACCGCGCCCGGCACGGCCGGGTGCAGGTGGTGAGCAGCTTCGTCGACGGGGACGCGCCGCGGACCAGGGACGCGCTGGCCGTGCTGGCCGCCGCGACCGGGACCCGCCGGGGTGCCTCCCTGCTGGTGGTGCTCCGCCGCCACGACGAGCTGGCCCGCAAGAGCCTGCGCAACGTCGACGGGGTCCGGGTGCTGAACGAGGACCAGCTGAACACGTACGACGTGCTCGCTGCGGACCACGTGGTCTTCACCGCCGAGGCGCTGGAGGCGTTCGTGGGCCGCGGTTCGCGCAGCGAGGAGGCAGCCCAGTGAGCACGCTCAGCGAGAACCCGCGGGACGTCCTCCTGCGGCCGGTGATCTCGGAGAAGAGCTACGGCTTGCTCGACGAGGGCAAGTACACGTTCATCGTCGCGCCGGACGCCAACAAGACCCAGGTCCGCCTGGCCGTCGAAGAAGTCTTCGGCGTCAAGGTGACCGGGGTCAACACGGTCAACCGCAGGGGCAAGCGGCGCCGGACCCGGACCGGCTGGGGTAAGCGGCCGGACACCAAGCGGGCGATCGTCACCCTCGCCGAGGGTGACCGGATTGACATCTTCGGCGGCCCGGTCCGGTAACGGCAGGTCAGGTAACAGGAGATTTGAGCATTCATGGCTATCCGTAAGTACAAGCCGACCACCCCGGGTCGGCGTGGCGCCAGCGGCTCCGACTTTTCCGAAATCACCAGGGATGAGCCGGAGAAGTCGCTGGTCCGGCCGCTGCACTCCAAGGGTGGCCGGAATGTGCACGGTCGCATCACCACCCGGCACCAGGGCGGCGGCCACAAGCGGGCCTACCGGCTGATCGACTTCCGCCGTCACGACAAGGACGGCGTACCGGCCAAGGTCGCGCACAT
>DASWVA010000298.1:0-4054 GCA_036401415.1 Streptosporangiaceae bacterium | reverse complement strand
AAGAACCGCCTGAAGTCCTCCGCGCTGGGGCTGTCCGGTGGCCAGGCCCAGCGGCTGTGCATCGCTCGCACGCTGGCGGTCGAGCCGGACGTGGTGCTGATGGACGAGCCGTGCTCGGCCCTGGACCCCATCGCCACCAGTGCCATCGAGGACCTGATGAAGGAGATCAAATCCCGGTACACGATCGTCATCGTCACCCACAACATGCAGCAGGCGACCCGGGTCAGCGACCGGACCGCTTTCTTCTCGGTCCTGCGTAACGAGGAGAGCGACACCCGTACCGGCGTGCTGGTGGAGTACGGCGCGACCCAGCAGATCTTCGAGGACCCGCGCGACGACCGGACCAAGGCCTACGTGACCGGACGGATGGGCTAGGGACCATGGCCGAGCACCGGCAGGAGTTCCAGGGTGAGCTGGACGCCATCGAAGCGCGGGTCATCGAGCTGTTCGGCATGCTGGCCGAGGACCTGGCCCGCGCCACTGACGCCCTGCTGACCGGCAACAACCAGGCGGTCAAGTTGCTGGCCGAGCGTGAGCGGGTCATCCAGAACCTGTACCCGGAGATCGAGTCGCTGGTCAACCGGGCCATCCTGCTGCAGTCGCCGGTCGCGTCCGACCTGCGGTTCCTGCTGTCCACGCTGCGCATCGTGCCTGAGCTCGAACGCTCGCACAGCCTGGTCGAGCACATCGCCCGCCGGGCCGATCACTTTCTCAGTGGCGAGCTGACCCCCCGCAGCCGGGGCCTGGTCGAGCGCATGGGCGAGCTGGCGAGCGACATGTGGCGGCAGGCCACGGACTCCTGGTACCAGCGCGACGCCTCGGCCGCAGACACCCTGACCGAGCGGGACGAAGAGATGGACGAGCTGCACGCCAGCCTGATCGCCGAGCTGGCCTCGGGGACCATGGCGCTCCCGGTGACGATGGAGATGACGCTGGTGGCCCGGTTCTACGAGCGGCTCGGCGATCATGCCGTCAACGTGGGCAGCCGCGTGGTCTACCTGGCCGGATCCCAGAAGCCCAGGGAGAACTGACGCTCCGCCCAGTGGCCGCCCCCGCTCCGGGCATCGTTCAACTTCGGCATCGTCCGACTTCGGCAAAGTGAGGGTGCACGAGAGTGGTTTGCCAATCGCCGGCTGATTTCCCGGGCCAGGGCCGCCGGGCCGCCCGCTCCCGGCGCACGGTGGTATGACCGCCCGGCCCGAGCGTGCAGACGGGGCATCCGCCGACGACGGCGCTGCCCCGGACAACGCCGGGGCCCGGGGCGGGAATGGCCCCGGCCCGGCCGGGTCGGCGGCCGGCGTGCTGGCCGACCGGATGGCTGCCGCCCTGGTGCACCGGGAGCCTGGCTGGAAGCTGCCCCGGCGCAGCGCGCTCGCCCGCCGGTTCAGCGTCAGCCTGGCCGAGATCGACGTGGCGGTGGAGGAACTGTCCCGCCGCTCGCTGCTGCGCAAGCTCCCCGACGGGCAGCTGTACCGGGCCAGCCCGGCCGAGTACCAGATCCCGATCGAGGGGCTGGCCGGGCTGAGCACGACCGTCGACCCGATGGGCAGCGCGATCAGCTGCCGGTCCAGGCACGTCTCCCGGCGCCAGGCGCCGCAGGACATCTGCTGGGCCCTTGGTCTCAGCCCCGGCACCCAGGTCCGGGTCATCCGTTGCCTGTGGACCTCCGGCGGCCGCCCGGTGGCGATGTCCACCGCCTACGTACCGCACACACCAGGCCTCCTGGCGCCGGGCGGCCCCCGGGTCAGCGCGCCGCGGCCCGACGACGAGCTCAGCTGGGCCCCGGCCTTCGACGAAGTACTGACCCAGCCGCCCGCGCCAGATCCGGACGGCGCCACCGGCGTTCCGGATAGCGCCGGTGGCGCTGGCGGCACTGTTGTTACTGACGACGCTGATCTTGCTGGCGGAGTGGATGTTGCTGGGGCAGGAGGTCCCGGTGGGGAGCCGCGGGCCGGCCTAACCACGGGCCGGCCCGCGGCGCTCAACGTGGAGCTGCGTCCCCCGCAGCCGTCCATCGCCCGCGGCCTGCAGCTGGCGCCCGGTCAGTCCGCGATCACGGTGACCATCCGGTTCGACGCCGCGGCGGCCCCGGTGGCGCTCACCGTGGTCATGCTCCGCCCCGATTTCTTCAAGGTTTCCGTCGAGACGGCTGCTTCCGCGTCCTGACGGAGCGCCCCGCGGCGCCGGTGAACCACCTGGCGGGTCCGTGCGTTCTTCTGGGTGCGCCGAAAGCCCCGGATACGCCGGGGTTTGTGGACACGTGTCCCTTCTCCTGCGAACCTAATGCCGATGCCAGCCGAGCCGGTCGTCACGGCGCCGCGTCCGCCACGGCGCGCACGCTATGTGATCCCACCAGAAACGCCCCGCCGTGGTGAGCTAGTTGCTGCGCTCGGGGTGCTCCTCGTGCTGCTGCACGTGATTTTCGCCCAGCTCACGCTGATCCTGGCGCTGATCTTCTTCGGTGTGACCAGGGTGACCCGGTGGCGCCCGTCCTGGCTCGGTGTCCCGGCCGCGGCCGGGTTCTTGTGGACGCTGGCCATCGGGCCGGCCACCGCGCTGGCCGGCTTCACCGCGGGCCCGTCGCTGGTTGCCTCCTACGTGGGCGGCATCGTCGGTCATTCGGCCCGGCTGCTGCACCTCGGCCTGGCCTACTCGGCCATGGGGCACTGGCTGCCCCGGCAGCTCCCGGTGGCCCTGATGACCGGGGCGGCCGAGGCCGCCCTCGCGGCCTGGCTGGACTGGCTGCACACCGACGAATGGGAGGTGCGGCCGCCGCGGCCCGGCCTGCTCGTCGCCATCCGGCGGGCGGTCGTGGTCCGCGCCGTCCGGGCCGGAGGGGTGGTGGCCCGAGACGGTGCCTGCCTGGGCGTGGACGAGAACTCAGGCCGGCCCGCGGTGCTCTCCTGGGCCGAAGCCGCGGGCGGCGTGCTGGTCGTCGGCAGCGCCCGGTCAGGCACCACGACCAGCAGCTTCCAGCTCGTGCACGCGGCTGTCCGGCTGCGTAAGCCGGTCATCGTGGTCAACCTCGGCGGCGGGACCGGCCTCGCGGCGTCGCTGGCCGCGGTCTGCAGCGCGGTCGACGCCCCGTTCTATGAGTTCAGCGACGCGGGCCCCGCCTCCTACGAGCCGTTCCGGGTGGGGAGCCCGGACCGCCGGGCCACCCTGGTCACGGCGATGATCAACTGGTCCGGTACCTCCGGCCACTACCGGCGCAGCTTCGCCACGTACCTGACCGGCGTGTTCGAGCTGATCGAAGCGGCCCCGGCCGACCGGCGGATCCCGGTCCTGGACGATGTGGCCCACCTGCTCGATCCGCTGGCCCTGGAGGCCCGGCTGGCTCAGGTGCCCCGGTACCATCCCGGCCACGCCAGGCTCGCCGGCCACGTCCGCACCTCGGCCGGCCTGGCCCGGGCCGAACCCGACCTGCTGACGACCGCGGCCGGTCAGCTGGACCAGCTGCGGGAGTCACCCATCGGCCGCTGGCTGCGGCCCGCGCCGGCCAGCGGAGGCGGCCACATCGACCTCGGCCGGGTGATCCGGGAACGGGCCGTGGCCCTGTTCTCGCTCGGGTCGCCCGGCCACGCCGGTGCCGCGGCCCGGCTGGCCTGGCTGATCGGCCAGGACATCCTGGCCACCGACGGGGACCTGCAGGAGATCGGCGTGGACGGCGACGGCCTGGCGTGGTTCGACCATTGCGAAGGCCTGCCGCAGCCGATGCTCAGGGACCTGATCAGCCGCGGCGCCGGCGCCGGGCTCCCGGTGGTGCTCACCACCACCTCGGCCCGGGCCGGCGGCGGCGTTGCCGATCAGGTGAACGCCCTGGTCATCCACCGGATGCCCGACCCCGACAGTGCCGATCGCTTCGCCCGCCAGACCGGCGACCGGCTGGCACCCGAGCCGTGGGCCGGGACCGGGGACCGCGAGCTGACCGCCACGCCGCGAGTGGCCCCCGGCCTCCTGGCCGAACTCGGCCGGGGTCAGTTTGCGCTGGTTACCCGCGCACCCGCGAGCCGGCTGGTGATCTCGGGCCGGACCGTACCCGCCGTGCGGGAGG
>DASWVA010000297.1:0-16082 GCA_036401415.1 Streptosporangiaceae bacterium | reverse complement strand
CGCGGGCGTACCTCCGTTAATGGGACATACCAATGATGGAAGTGCCCCCGGTCGGACTCGAACCGACACTAGCGACCCTTTTAGGGGGGCGGCCTCTGCCCTTGGGCTACGGGGGCTGGCCAATAGTACCGCGCAATTGTGCATAAACGAAGGATGGCTAAATTCGGACTGCCAGCTGCCCGGGGACCGCTTTATTCAATTGGCCATTACCGTGCATCGAGTGCGGAGTGTGACCATATACCGCGGCCGTATAAGCGTTGCGTAACCGAAGTCGTACATTAGCGTCGCTCAAGGCCGCCTGAGCGTCATTGTTGATCAAATTTCTCAGCCCGCCATTACCGCTCTTACCAGGCATAACTCATAATGCTTGTGCATCTGCACGGGTGAACCGCTAAATATCGATATAAAACGGTCGCGTCCGGATCACGACCCGGCGAACTCGTATCGCGTCCCACCCGTCACTTGGCCAACGCGAGCCGGGCCGGCCGTGGCCGCAGGCTGGGTCACCGCCGACGTGAGGGCGGGGCTACCGCCGACGTGAGGGCGGGGCTACCGCCGCGGCGCGGCGGGGTCACCGAGGCCGCAGTAGCCGCGGGCGCGCCGGAAGATCGCGTCCATCATGTCCGGGGTGATCCGGCCGGTGAAGGTGTTCTGCTGGCTGGGGTGATAGCAGCCGAGCATCAGGACCGGCCGCACCCCCGGACCGGGGCGGCTGAGCTCGGCCTCGGCCCCGTGGCCGAAGGCCGGCCGCCGGTGCGGCAGCACGAAGCCCACCTCGCGCAGCACGGGCCACAGGGCCTGCCAGGCGAAGCCGCCCAGGCAGATCAGCACCCGGGCCCGGGGGGCGAGCCAGCGGAGCTCTTCGGCCAGCCACGGGGCACAGGTGTCCCGCTCCTGCGGGGTCGGCTTGTTGGCGGGCGGGGCACACCGGACCGCCGCCACCATCCTGGTGTGACGCAGCCGCTGGCCGTCCCCGGCCGTGACGCTGACCGGCAGGTCGGCCAGGCCGCAGCGGTACAGCGAGGCGTACAGGAAGTCCCCGCTGCGGTCACCGGTGAACACCCGGCCGGTGCGGTTGCCGCCGTGGGCGGCGGGCGCCAGTCCGACGATGACGATCTCCGGCCCGTCATCGCCCCAGCCGGGGATGGGGCGCCCCCAGTACCGCTCGGCGGCGAACGAGCGGCGCCGGACCCGGGCCACCTCCTCGCGCCAGCCGACCAGCCGCGGGCAGGCCCGGCACACCGACTGCCGGGCCACCAGCTCCGGCAGCGAAGCAGCGCCCGCGGCCAGCCCGCGGACCTCAGCGGCGTCGTGCGCGACCGGGGTGGCCGCGGTGGCCTGGTCGCCGGGCCAGCCCGTCCCGGGCTCCACCGGCGCGCGGGAGTCATCCGCGGCCGCCGGGCCGCCGGCCACGGTCACGCCTCCGGGCCGGCGATGGACCAGGCGATGCCGTCCAGGATGTCGTGCTCGCTGACCAGGACCTCGGCCAGGCTCAGCTGGGTCATGATGCGGTCCAGGATCAGGGCACCGGCGCCGATGACGTCAACGCGGCCGGGATGCATGACCGGGATGCGGGCCCGCTCGGCCCGGGTCTGGGTCAGCAGCCGGGTGGCCACCTCGTGCACCTGGCCGGCGCTGAGCCGGGCGTGGTGCAGCCGCCCGGGGTCGTATTCGGGCAGGTCCAGGGCGATGCCCGCGACCGTGGTGACCGAACCGGCCAGGCCGACCAGGGTCCGGGCCCGGGTCGCGTCGACCACGGCGGCGGCCCGGGTGATGGCCGCGTCGACGTCGGCGGTGGCCGCCTCGATCTGCGCCGGCGACGGCGGGTCGCCGTGCAGGTGACGCTCGGTCATCCGCACGCAGCCGATGTCGACGCTCAGGGCCGACGCGACCTGGCCGTCCGCGCCCAGCACGAACTCGGTGGACCCGCCGCCGATGTCCACGACCAGGTACGGGGCGGGGACCGAGGAGTCCAGCTCGGCGGTGGCGCCCAGGAAGGACAGCCGGGCCTCCTCATCGCCGCCGGCCACCTCGGGGCGGACGCCGAGCACCTCGGTCACCCGGCGGACGAACTCGCCGGAGTTGGCGGCGTCCCGGGTGGCGCTGGTGGCCACCATGCGGACGGCTCCGGTCCCGCGGCCGGCGATCAGCCCGGCGTACCCGCTCAGCGCCTTCATCGTGCGGTCCAGCGCCTCCGGGGCCAGCCGGCCGGTGGTGTCCACACCCTGGCCCAGCCGGACGATCTCCATCCGCCGGTCGACGTCGGTGAGCGTGGCCGGGCTGGCCGGGCTGGCCGGGCCGATGTCGGCGATCAGCAGCCGGATCGAGTTGGTGCCGCAGTCCACGGCGGCGACACGGCGGGTCATCGAGGGTCTCCTGTTCCCGGGATCCGGCCCGCGGCCGGGGCCACGCCCCCAGCCGGCCGGGGCGCGGGTACGCACGGGCCGCCCGACCACCACGGGCCCACCGTGTCCGCGGCCTCCCGGCCGAACGGGTTGCGGCCCGGCACGGCCAGTTCGTGCGCCAGCAGGGCGTGCAGGCACTTGACCCGCCCGGGCATGCCGCCGGCGGTCTGGGTACCGTCGGGCAGCGGGTCCAGCCCGGCCGCCACCGCCGCGTCCCGGCGCCGGTCCCGGTAGTCCCGGTCCGCGGCCTGGTAGCGGGCGCGCAGGCCGGCGTCCCCGGCCAGCCGGGCCGTCATCGCAGCCATCAGCCCGGCCGCCTCCAGGCGGCTGACCGCGGCGGCCGCCCGCGGGCAGGTCAGGTAGTACAGGGTGGGAAACGGGGTGCCGTCCGGCAGCCGCGGCGCCGTTTCCACCACGTCCGGGCGGCCGCACGGGCAGGTGTGGGCGACCGCCCGCAGGCCCCGCGGGGTGCGGCCGAGCTGGGCGGCCACCACCGCCTCGGTCGAGGGGTCCATCACCGGCCCGGGGTCTGGTTCGCCTTCTTGACCGAGCCCCACAGCTTGGCATACCAGGGAGACACGGTCCTGGCCTGCGGCAGGGCGGCGTCGGGAACCGGGCTGTTGTTGCCGATGACCACGTAGCACTTTTCGGCGGGCAGGCACATGTGCAGCTGGTCGCGGGCCTGCTGCTCGACGTAGGCCGGGTCGGACAAGCGCTTCTGCTGGCCCTGCAGATTCCTGACCTGAACCGACAGCGACTGCTGGCTGGCCAGCAGCTGGTCGATCTGACGCCGCTGGCTGATGTACTCCCGGACCGGGTAGGCCAGGCTGAGCGCGATCGCGCACATCACCACGGCGAGCAGCGCCGCCCGCCCCGTCAGCTGGGCCGGCCGCAGCGGCGGCCGGGCCGGACGGGACGGGGCGGGTACCGGGGGGCGCCGGGCCGGGTCCGCCATCAGCGGTGTTCCGCGAACCTCGGGTAGGCGCCGGCGCCGGCGTAGACGGCCGCGTCGCCCAGCAGCTCCTCGATCCGGAGCAGCTGGTTGTATTTGGCCACGCGCTCGCCGCGGGCGGGCGCGCCGGTCTTGATCTGGCCGCAGTTGGTCGCCACGGCCAGGTCGGAGATGGTGGTGTCGTCGGTCTCGCCGGACCGGTGGCTGATGATGCAGCTGTAGCTGGCCCGCTGCGCGGTGGCCACCGCGTCCAGGGTCTCGGTCACGGTGCCGATCTGGTTCAGCTTGACCAGCAGCGAGTTCGCGGCGTGCTCGGCGATGCCGCGGCGCAGCCGCTCCGGGTTGGTGACAAACAGGTCGTCGCCCACCAGCTGCACCCGGTCGCCGACGGCCGACGTCAGCTGGACCCAGCCGTCCCAGTCCTCCTCGGCCAGCGGGTCCTCCAGCGAGACGATCGGGTAGGCCGTCACCCACTCCTGGTAGATCGCGGCCATCTCGGCCGAGGACTTGGCCGAGCCCTCGAACGTGTAGCCGTCCGCGCCGTGGAACTCGGTGGCGGCGGCGTCGATGGCCAGCGCGATGTCCTGGCCGGGGGTGAACCCGGCCTTGCCGATGGCCTCCACGATCAGGTCGAGCGCGGCGCGGTTGTTCTCCAGGTCGGGCGCGAACCCGCCCTCGTCGCCGACGCCGGTGGACAGGCCGTGCTGCTTCAGCACCGACTTGAGCGCCTGGTAGGTCTCGGCGCCCCAGCGCAGCGCGTCGGAGAACGTGCTGGCGCCGATCGGGGTGATCATGAACTCCTGGATGTCCACGCTGTTGTCGGCGTGCGCCCCGCCGTTCAGGATGTTCATCATCGGCACCGGGAGCAGGTAGGCGTTCGGGCCGCCCAGGTAGCGGAACAGCGGCAGGCTGGCCGACTCGGCCGCCGCGCGGGCCACCGCGATGCTGACCCCGACCAGGGCGTTCGCCCCGAGCCGGGACTTGTCCGGCGTCCGGTCCAGGTCGATCATGGCCTGGTCGACCAGGCGCTGGTCGTCGGCCTCGTGGCCGAGCAGCTCGGGCTGGATCTCGTCGATCACGTTGGCCACGGCCCGGGTCACGCCCTTGCCGCCGAACTCGTCGTCGCCGTCCCGCAGCTCGACCGCCTCGAAGGCGCCGGTGGAGGCCCCGCTGGGCACCCCGGCCTTGCTGATCGTGCCGTCGTCCAGGGCCACCTCGACCTCGAGGGTCGGGTTGCCCCGGGAGTCCAGGATCTGCCTGGCGTGGATTGCTTCGATCGAGGCCACCGCGGGCTCCTCAGGTCCTATTTCAGCAAAGTGTGCGTTATCAGTCCGTGTCGAGCCTAGTGGAGCGCGTACGCCGGCCGCACCGGCCACGCCGGCATCCGGGCCGGGTCGGGCCAGCGGACGCGGTCATGGTGACGGCGCGGGGTGCGCCCGCTCCCACGCGCGCACCCGGTCCCGGTAACGGCGCGCCGCCGACCGCAGTTCCAGCTCGGGGTCGAGGTCGGCCGCGCGCGCGGTGGCGACCAGCGCGAACAGCTGATCGCCGAGGCCGTCCCCGGGCTGATCGGTGGCCAGCAGTTCGTCGGGCAGGCCGGCCCGGGCCGCCCGGCGCTGCAACTGGGTGGCCAGTGACAGGCCCGGCTGCCCGAGCGGCACGCCGTCCAGGGCGGAGCCGGGCTCGTCGCCGGGAGACGCCTGCTGGGCCCGCTCCGCCTTCTTGATCTCGTCCCAGTTGAGCACGACCTCGTCCGGGCCGGTCACGGCCACGCCCGCGAACACGTGCGGGTGGCGGCGGACCAGCTTGGCCACGATGCCGTCGGCCACGTCGTCGATGGTGTACCCGGTGCCGTCGTCCCGCTCGGACGCCACCTCGGCGTGGAACAGGACCTGCAGCAGGACGTCGCCGAGTTCCTCGCGCAGCCCCCGGTGGTCACCGTTCTCCAGCGCCTCGAGGGCCTCGTACGGCTCTTCGAGCAGGTGCGGAGCCAGCGACTCGTGCGTCTGCTTGGCGTCCCACGGGCACTGCGTGCGCAAGGTGGCCATCGTGACCACCAGGTCGAGCAGCCGGGCGCCGGGCAGGTCCACCGAGCCGCGGAGCACCTCGGTGGGCACGCCCGCGGCCTCCAGCGCGGCCTCCAGCGCGGGTTCGCCAGACTCCCCGCCCGGGTGCGCCGGCGGCCCGGCCAGCCAGACGACGTCCCGGTCCCCGGCGCCCGTGGTGACCCCGGCCAGGTGCGGGGCCAGCTCTCCGGCGGGGACGTGCAGCAGGTCCACGTCGACGCCGGCCGCGACCAGGGCGGCATGCTGCGGATGGTCCGGTGGCGCCAGCACCCGGGCCGCCCCGCGCAGGACGTCCCAGGCCTGCAGGGTCAGCAGCCCGGGCGCGACCCGCGGGCTGGTGACCAGCAGGATCAGCACGACGGAGACGAGCCCGCGGTGGACGGGCTGGCCGGCGTACCGGCCGCGCGGGACAGCGTGTCCGGCGCCGCGACCACCGAGTACTGCGTGTAGTTGAGCGTGCCGAACTGCGGGTTCACCTTGACCGGGTCGCTCTGGTAGATGTGGCACTCGGCCGTGTTGAACTGCTTGGTGATCGCGCTCACCGAAGCCGTCGCGGTCGGGAGCTTGCCGCCGTTGTGCTGCTCGGCGTAGGCGATCTCCACCGCCTGGTACCGGCCCAGCTCGTCCAGCAGATTCGGCGGCAGGCCGTTGGCCACGGCCAGCTCGGTGAGCGATACGTTGTTCACGCCCTGCTGCTGGGCCTGCGCCGACGCCTGCTGGTAGATCTCCTCCAGGGCCTGGTCCCGCTGGCTGGGGGTCACCGTGAGGTGCTCGCGGGCGGCCAGGTTCTCCCGGACCTGGAACCGGATCAGCCAGCCCAGCACGTCCCGGGGGATCTGCGCCGCGGTCAGCTGGACCGCATGGGAGTACGGCTTGGCCGCCTGGCTGAGGTTGGCCACCTCGGAGTTGAGCTGGTTGGTGGAGATCGACTGGCTGCCCACGGTCGCAGCCGCGCCCATCTGAACCGGGGAGCACCCGGCGATCAGCCCGCCGAAGGCAGCAGCGGCAACGGCAGCCTTGACCGCGGTGGCGGTCCTGATCGGTGTGCGGCGCACAGCGATTTCCCTTCTCACGCCTCGGTTGCGGCTGGCGACGCCTGCTCGGCGAACATAGCCTCGATGAGCTCGGCGCACCAGGCGAGCATGTCCCGGTCCCGCAACGGCTGGCCGCCGATGGTGGTCGCCGATCCGCTGGCCGGGGTCCGGCCCCGGGACGCCCCGGCCGGTGACGACCCGGGCACCGCCTTCGGAACCGGCACCAGCATCGTACGCACCGCTGGCTTGAGCAGTGTCCGGGGGTACAGCCGCTGCACCCGGACCTGCTTGGATTCGGGCAGCTCGACCGGGGCGAACCGGACGTGGTTGCCCTGCAGGGTGAGATCGGTCAGGCCGGCCCGCCGGGCCCGGGCCCGCAGCCGGGCCACTTCCAGCAGGTTCAGCACCGGCTCCGGCAGCGGGCCGTACCGGTCGGTCAGCTCGTCCCGGACCGCGGTCACGTCGGCGTCGCCGTCGATCGCCGCGATCCGCGTGTATGCCTCCAGCCGGAGTTTTTCACCGGGCAGGTAGTCGTGCGGGATGTGCGCGTTGACCGGAAGCTCGACCCGCACCTCGGGCCGGTCGGCCGGGCCCTCGCCCTTGAGCTCGCTGACTGCCTCGCCGATCATGCGGACGTACAGATCGAAGCCGACGCCGGCGATGTGCCCGGACTGCTCGCCACCGAGCAGGTTGCCCGCACCCCGGATCTCCAGGTCCTTCAGGGCCACGTACATGCCGGCCCCGATCTCGGTGTGCTGGGCCACGGTGGCCAGCCGCTCGTGCGCGGTCTCGGTCAGCGTGCGCTCCGGCGGGTACAGGAAGTAGGCGTAGGCCCGTTCCCGGCCCCGGCCGACCCGTCCCCGCAGCTGGTGCAGCTGGGACAGGCCGTAGGTGTCGGCCCGGTCCACGATCAGCGTGTTGGCGTTGGGAATGTCCAGGCCGGACTCGACGATCGTGGTCGCCACCAGCACGTCGAACTTCCCGTCCCAGAAGTCGACCATGATCGCCTCGAGCTGATGCTCGTTCATCTGGCCGTGGGCCACCGCGACCCGGGCCTCGGGTACCAGCTCGGAGACCCGCGCCGCCACCTTGCCGATCGAGGCGACCCGGTTGTGCACGAAGAAGACCTGGCCGTCCCGGAGCAGTTCGCGCCGCACGGCCGCGGCGATCTGCCGCTCGTCGTAGGGCCCGACGAAGGTCAGCACCGGGTGCCGTTCCTCCGGCGGGGTCAAGATGGTGGACATCTGCCGGATGCCCGCCACCCCCATCTCCAGCGTGCGCGGGATCGGGGTGGCCGACATGGACAGCACGTCGACCTCGGTGCGCAGCCGCTTGAGGTACTCCTTGTGCTCGACCCCGAAGCGCTGCTCCTCGTCGATGATGATCAGGCCCAGCTTCTTGAACTGGACCTCCGGCGACAGCAGCTTGTGCGTGCCGATGACCACGTCGATCTCCCCGGCGGCGATCTCCCGCAGGGTCTCCGTGGTCTGCGCCGCGGTCTGGAACCGGGACAGCGCCCGGACCTTGACCGGGAACGGGCCGTACCGCTCGCTGAACGTGGAGAAGTGCTGCTGCACCAGCAGCGTGGTCGGCACCAGCACGGCGACCTGCATGCCGTCCTGGACGGCCTTGAACGCGGCCCGCACCGCGATCTCGGTCTTGCCGTAGCCCACGTCGCCGCAGATCAGCCGGTCCATCGGGATCGACCGCTCCATGTCGCCCTTGACCTCGTCGATGGCGGCCAGCTGGTCGCCGGTCTCGACGTAGGGGAACGCGTCCTCCAGCTCGCGCTGCCAGGGCGTGTCCGGCCCGAACGCGTGCCCGGGAGACGCGACCCGGGCCGAGTAGAGCCGGATCAGCTCGGCCGCGATCTGCCGGACCGCCTTGCGCGCCCGGCCCTTGGCCTTGGCCCAGTCCGCCCCGCCCAGCCGGTGCAGGCTCGGCGCCTCGCCGCCGGTGTACCTGGTCACCTCGTCCAGCTGGTCGGTCGGCACGTACAGCCGGTCCGGCGGCTGGCCCCGCTTGCTGAGCGCGTACTCGATGACCAGGTACTCGCGGGTGGCCCCGGCCGCGGTCCGGCTGGTCATCTCCATGAACCGGCCCACGCCGTGCTGCTCGTGGACCACGTAATCGCCCGCGGTGAGCTGGAGCGGGTCGACGCCGCCGCGGCGCCGGCTCGGCATCCGGCGCATGTCCTTGGTGCTGGTCCGGCTGCCGGGCTGGCCGGCCAGGTCGTTCTCGGTGAGCACGGCCAGCTTGACCGACGGCCAGGTGAACCCGTGCTCCAGCACGCCGGTGGCGACGTAGGGCACCGACGGCTCGGGCGGTCCGGTCAGCTCGGCCATCCGGGCGCCCAGGCCCTCGCCGCGCAGCACCTCGGTGAGCCGCTGGGCCGGGCCGTGGCCCTCGGTGACCAGCACGACCTGCCAGCCGTCGGCCAGCCAGCCGCGCATGTCCGCGATCATGGCGTCGGTCGCGCCGCGGTAGCTCGGGGCCGCGGTGGCCGTCAGGCCGAACGACGGCCGGTCCCCGCCGCTGGCTGTCTCGTCGTCGTCGGTGGGCCCGAACGGCTCGATCGTCCACCAGGGCAGCGCCCGGTCCCGGGCCGACTCACGCACCGTGGCGATCGGCTGGAACGCGGCCGCGCCCAGGTCGATCGGGGCCTCGCCCCCGGCCGCGGCGTTCACCCAGGACGCGCCCAGGAACTCGCGGCTGGTGCTGACCAGCTCCTCGGCCCGGGTGCGGATGCGCTCGGGGTCGCAGGCGACCAGCACGCCGCCGGCCGGGACGTAGTCGGTGAGCAGGTCCATCCGCTCGGCCAGCACGGGCGCGAACGCCTCCATGCCCTCCATCGCGATGCCGTCGGCCAGCTTGCCGAGCACCTCCGACAGACCGGGGAACTGGGCCGCCAGTTCCTTGGCCCGGTCCCGGACCGCCGAAGTGAGCAGCAGCTCGCGGCACGGCGGGGCCCACAGCCCGGCCGGCGCTTCCCCCAGACTGCGCTGGTCGGCGACCTTGAAGTAGCGGATCTCCTCGACCGTGTCGCCGAAGAACTCGATCCGCACCGGGTGCTCGTCGGTGGGCGAGAACACGTCGATGATGCCGCCGCGGACGGCGACGTCGCCGCGCCGGCCGACCAGGTCCTCCCGGGCGTAGCCGATCTCCACCAGCCGGGTGAGCAGCTCGTCGGGGTCGCAGGCATCACCGGCCCGGAGCCGGACCGGCTCCAGGTCACCGAGGCCGCCGACGATCGGCTGGAGCAGGCAGCGGACCGGTGCGACGACCACCGACAGCGGGCCGGAGACCTCGTCCGACGGGTCCGGGTGGGCCAGCCGGCGCAGCACCGCCAGCCGCTGCCCGACGGTGTCCGACCGTGGCGACAGGCGCTCGTGCGGCAGCGTCTCCCAGCCGGGGAAGCAGGCCACCTGGCTCGCGGGCAGGAACGAGCCGAGCGCGGCGGCCAGGTCCTCGGCCTCCCGCGCGGTCGCGGTGATGGCCAGCACAAACTGCCCGAGACCGGCCGCGATGGCCGCGGTGAGCACGGGCCGCAGCGCGGCCGGGGCGACGAGGTCCACGCCCTGAAGGGTGGCGGGCGCGTCGTCCCCGGCTGCGGCGGCGCGGGTCTCCGCCCTGCCGATGTCGAGCGCACGGCTCAGCCGCGGGTCGTCGGTGACGGTACTGACAATTCCGGCGAGGCTCATGAAGTCCCTGGTGATACGGACGGGCGGTGGCGTCCCGGGGCCGGTGACGGCACGGCCGGGGCCGGCCGGGGGCAGCGAGCGGGCCCGGGCGGCATCCCGGGCATGCGTGGGACTCCCGCACTCGGGAGAGGCGGGGGGTCATGGCGAAGCATGACCTTTTCATTTTACGTCCCGCCCCGCTCGCCCTGTCCGCCCCCTGCGCAGGTTGGGCCGGGGACCGGGGACTCTTCGCCGCGCGCCTTTGTGACCTTCGGTAATTTTCCGATTACGATTTGCTGCATGTCGTCAGGGAAGTATGCGGCCGGGGCGCACGCGGCGGACCCGGCTGCGGCCAGCGCCGCGGCTGGTCCCGCCGGTGCCGGTCCCGCCGGTGCCGGTTCCGCCCAGCGGGCCGTGCAGCGGGCCCGGCACGCCGCCAGTAGCGCCCGGCAGGCCACGGCCAGCCGGGAGCGCCGCATCCAGGACGAGCGGGACCTGTTCGCCCAGCCCGTGCAGGACTACCTGTACCGCGCCCTGGGCCGCCCGCTGTCCGTGCTGCGGGCCGGCGGCCGGACGCCCGTCGGCGAGCTGGGGCTGGAACGGCTGCGGGAGAGCGGCTACCAGGTCCTCGTGACCACGGTGGACCAGGACAGCTCGCTGACCCGGGCGGTCCTGGCCGATCCGGCCCGCCGGGCCTCCGCCGGCGCCGGGCCCGGGCCGGTCCTGCTGGGCGACCTGCGGTCGGTGTCACTGCCACCACGGTCGTTCGACGTCGTGTACTGCGCTTTCCTGCTCGAGCACATCCCGAACGCCGCGCTGGTGCTGGATCGTTTCGTGGCCGCGTTGCGGCCCGGCGGCCTGCTGCTGCTGCGGATCCAGGACCGCGACTGCGCGGCCGCGGCGCTGGACCGCGCGGCGCCCGAACCCCTGCGGCGGGTGGCCTGGGCCCGGCTGCACCCGGGCGAGCCGGGCCCGTTCCCGGCCATCTACGACCCGGTGACCTCGGCCCGCGGCCTGCAGGCGTACGCCGCCGCGCACGGCCTGGTCATCGACCGCCGGGAGAGCGCACGGACGCTGCCCGTCACCGGGGCCCGGCGGCCGGCGGTGGTCCAGGCGGCCCGCACCCTGGTGGCCTGCCTCAGCCGGGGTCAGCGGACCGACGCCCACGACGAACTGCGGTACGTGATCCGCAAGCCGGAAGACCGGTTCGCCCGCCTGGTCTGAGCTTGCCAGCCCGGAGCCCCGGGCCGACAATGGCTGATCGCGGCCGGAACCCCGATTTACGGCCACGGGCACGACTTCGCCCTCCGTATGGTGGTACGGCACCAGGCGCGTGGGGGGGTGCCCACCGCATCGAACCCGGCAGGAGTGAGGCAGACGTGGGCGCGGAAGTGGTGGCGGGACTTCCCGGTGAACTGGCGGACTGGCCGTCCTGGACCCCCGGCGAGGCGCAGCTGGCCGACCTCGAGCTGCTCACGATCGGGGCGTTCGAGCCGCTGCACGGCTTCATGACGTCTGCCGACCTGGCCGCGGTGGCCGAGCGCGGCACGCTGGCGGACGGGACGCCGTGGCCGGTCCCGGTCACGCTGGAGGTTCCCGACGGCGTGGTCCCGCCCGGCGCCAGCCACCTGGTCCTGCAGGATCAGGAGGGCACCCCGCTGGCGGTCCTGGACATCACCGAGCAGCTGCCGGTCCGGGGTGGCAGCTTCGGGGAGCAGGCGCTGTCCGGCTGGCGGCTGGCCGGACCGGTGACCGCCCTGCGCGAGCCGGAGCACGGGCCGTTCCGGCGGCTGCGGCGGCCTCCGGCGCAGGTCCGGGCGGAGCTGGCCGCCCAGGGCGATGGGCCGGTGCTGGCCGCCGTCACGCGGGGCGCGCTGCACCGCCGGCAGATCGGGCAGCTCCGTCACCTGGCCGGCCAGATGAAAGCCCGGCTCCTGCTGCTGCCGCTGGTGGCGGGTCCGGCTGACGTCGTCGTACGGCCGGACGCCCTGGTCCGTGCGGTGCTGGCCGCGACCCAGAATCTGCCCGCCGGCACGATGGTGGTGCCGGTGCCGCTCGCGCCCCGGGAAGGCGGCGCGAGCGTCGAGTTGCGGGCCCGCGCCGCGGTGGCGGCCGCCTACGGCGCCACCCACCTGCTGATCGACCCGTCGGAGGCACCCGACGTCATGCTCAGCGGGCGTACCGGCAACGGCCGGAGCGAGCCGCTCCAGCTGCCCGGCCTGGCCCTGCCGGTCATCTCGGCCGGCGACTGGGCCTACGACCCGCGCTCGGAGGTGTGGCGGCCGCTGTCGCTGATCGAGCCGGGTGCCGAGCGGGGCGAGCTGACCCACGACGAGCTGACCGACCTGCTCGACCGAGGCGGGCCGCTGCCGGCCTGGTACACCCCGGAAGGCGTGGCCCGCGAGCTGGCGCTGGCCCGCCCGCCGCGCGAGCGCCGGGGGCTGGTCATCTTCTTCACCGGGCTGTCCGGCTCGGGCAAGTCGACCGTGGCCCGCGACCTGCGGGACGCCCTGACCGAACGCGGCGACCGCACGGTGTCCCTGCTCGACGGGGACCGGGTGCGCCGGCTGCTGTCGGCCGGGCTCACGTTCTCCCGCGCCGACCGGGACCTGAACATCGTCCGCATCGGCTACGTCGCGTCCGAGGTGGCCCGGCACGGCGGCATCGCGATCTGCGCCCCGATCGCGCCCTACGCGTCCGCCCGGCAGCAGGTCCGTGAGCTGGCCAGCGCGGCCGGGGACTTCCTGCTGGTGCACGTGTCCACCCCGCTGGCGGAATGTGAGGCCCGGGACCGCAAAGGCCTGTACGCCCAGGCCCGCGCCGGTGTGATCAGCAACTTCACCGGCATCTCGGACCCTTACGAGGAGCCGCGGGACGCCGACCTGGTGCTCGACACGTCGGCCATGAGCCGCGGCGAGGCCGTTGAGGCCGTGCTGAGCTTGCTCACCGCAGGAGGCTGGCTGGCCGGCCCCGGACGTTAGAGCAGCTGGTCAGGGTTTGTCGGCTGGCCTGACCTGGCCTGCGGACGGTTCGGGACCCGCGGCGACGGGCCCGGAGTCGTCGGCGTCCTCGGCGCGGGCACCCTCGTTCAGCCGGGCGCGCAGGCTGTTGGCCCGGTTCCGGCCACGCAGGCGCTGGCTCAGGGACCCGGCCAGGACGTCCCGCTGCCGCGATAGCAGCACGTAGCTGAGCAGCCCGCTGATCAGCAGGGCCAGCGCGACGAGCAGCAGCCCGCGGGCGCCGGCCAAATCGAGGAGCAGCAGCACGGCCACGAACAGGAGCGCCCGGGACGCGGTGTAAGTCAGAGCGGTACGCATGACATCTGCCAGGTTAGTGCCTGGCTGGCTCCGCGGCGCCGGCACCCCGCCCGGCGCTCCCCACGATCCGGGCCAGCAGGGCCGGGTCGATGTTCCCGCCCGACAGCACGGCCACCGGGCGCCGCGCGGCGGGCAGGCCGTCCCGGCCGAACCGCCAGGCCGCCACGGCGGCGGCGCCGCTGGGCTCGGCCACCAGGCGCGCGGTCAGGGCCAGTTCGCGCACGGTGGCCAGCAGCTGCTCGTCGGTCACGGTCACGATCCCGGCCACATGCTCGCGCATCAGCCCGAACGGCAGCTCGCCGACCTGCTCGACCCGCAGCGCGTCGGCCACCGTGCGCTGCACCGAGCTGGCGGGCCAGGCGACCCGCTCCCCGGTGGCCAGGGAGTCCCGGGCGTCCGCGGCCAGTTCGGGCTCCACCCCGATCACCGCGACCTCCGGGTTCACCGAGTGGGCGGCGGCGGCGATGCCCGCGATCAGGCCCCCGCCGCTGACCGGCACCAGGATGAGGTCGGTGTCCGGCTGGCTGGCCATGATCTCCAGGCCGATGGTGCCCTGGCCCGCGATCACCTGAGGGTGGTCGAACGGCGGGATCAGCGTGTACCCGCGCCGGTCCACCAGTTCGCGGGCCGCCTCGAGCCGGGCGGCCAGGGTGGGCACCACCATGACCAGTTCCGCGCCGCAGGCCCGGAACGCGTCGGTCTTGACCGGCGGGGCGTTCTGCGGCACCACGATCACGGCCGGGACGCCGAGCCGCCGGGCGGCGTAGGCCACCGCCAGCCCGTGGTTGCCGCTGGAATGGGTCACCACTCCCCGGCCCCGGTCGGATTCGGGCCGCGCGCTGATCGCGTTGTAGGCCCCGCGCAACTTGAACGAACCGACCGGCTGGAGGGATTCGGGCTTGATCAGCAATCTTTCGTCATCGGTGGCGGACAACCCAGGAAAGGGCACAAGCGTCGTAGGAACGGCGACACCGCGCAGGCGGGCCGCGGCCTCCCTGATGTCAGCATCGGATACGACCGGGCGCATGTCGCCACAGTAAGGCCGCGGACACGCAGAATAATCACCTCGCTCTAATTTTCCGAAATCTAGGCAGAAAGCACTCGTTTGTCGCCAAACTTAGGTCAGGCTCAGATCCATGGGCCTGCGGGACATTACTGGGAGGGGACTAAGTTGGACGGCAACAATGAGCGGCTGCTAACGCCTGGTGAGGTGGCGGCCCTCTTCCGAGTCGACCCGAAGACCGTGACGCGGTGGGCCGCGTCCGGTCGCATCACGAGTATCCGGACGCCTGGGGGGCACCGGCGTTTCCGGGAGTCAGAGGTTCGTGCCCTGCTCCGTGGTGAAGGTGAGCCGTCGAACGACGGTCAGTCCGTAGGTCTGTGACGCTCGCGTGGCCGGATCTGCGATGGTCCCGCGTCATGAGGCCGGTCCGCTGGGCCGGCATTGAGCCCTTGTCCGGCGCGCTCGCCTGATCCGGTGAGCTGGGGGGATGGTTCCCCGAGACATCCCTGACCAAGCCCTGCGTAGGGCGGCATCAAGCCCTACGCGGGGCTTACGTCATTATCAGCGGGAATCAGGGTCGCCGTCGGAGTCGGCCCAGCGATAGTCGGAACTCTGCCGGGCGAACTCGGCGAACTCGCGCTGCAGGGCCTCATCGCCGTCACGCCACTGGGCCCGGCGCTGGGCCAGCTCGTCCTCGGTCACCGCCTGCTCGGCCAGCCGCGCATAGTCGGCGTCCTGGGGCCCGATCTCCACGTAAGCGTTACCGATGAGCCGCCCGTCGTTGCCGATGGCGGTCTCCGGAACCCTCAGGTTCCCGTTCGGTAGCCGTATGACGAACATCCCACGCTCACCTACATGCCGTAACGACGGTTGAAGTAGAGCATCACGTTCAGCGCCGTCCGTGTGTCGCCGCCGAGCATATCGACCAGCGCCGGCCGCTGCCGCGAAGCGATGGCCGCGAACGCATCCGCGAAGAACTCCTTGCGCCCCAGGCCACCGCGCTGCCGGTGAAAGTCGCTGGCCAGATGGGCTCGGCACTGATCGTAAAGCATGCGGAACTCGGCGGAGTCTGACTGCCACTGGCCGGCGGGCGCGTCGATGTCGTCGAGGGCGTGCCCGACTTCGTGGCACATCACGTCCGGGGTCGGAGACGGGCGGGTGCCGACCACGATCTTCCGCTCACCGTAGGCGCCCGCGCATGCGTCCCAGGTGGCCCGGCCGGATGGCAGCGGCACGCCGCGCAGTGCGGTCATGTCGTCCAGTTGCGGGACCCCGCCCGGCCCGACGAAGATGCCGTCCAGGCCCGCGACGAGCTTGTCCTTGATCAGTTGCGGAAGCTCGGCCAGCCGGTCGATGGCCAGCACGGCCTCGTCCGGCACGTAGGTGGCCGTACTCCACTGCCGCCACAGCACGGCCTCGAGCGTGCCGCAGTTACGGCGGCCGTCCCGCAGGTTGGCCTCGGACGGGTTGCGGGCGTGGGTGAACGGCAGCCGGCCCTGGGCGGCCCCGGGCGGCTGCTGGGCGGGCAGGTACCCGGCCTCCAGCCACCGCTGGTCCGGGTTCGCGCGGCCCTTACCCCGGGTGGCGGCCCGGGCGGCCGCGGCCGAGGTGGCCGCGGCCGAGGT